>JBLHNI010000024.1:0-18228 GCA_047650615.1 Maribacter sp. | reverse complement strand
TTTCGAAGGGAAGTTTGAATTTCGTCCTTTGGAACCTGGTTATGGTTTAACTGTTGGGAATGCATTAAGAAGGGTATTGCTTTCTTCATTAGAAGGCCATGCTATTACGTCTGTGAGAATGGATAAGGTTGAGCATGAATTCTCCGTTATACCAGGGGTTGTTGAAGATGTAACCGAGATAATTTTGAATTTAAAGCAGGTCCGCTTTAAAAAACAGATTGAAGATTCAGAAGCAGAGGTTGTTTCCATTTCAATTAGTGGTAAAGAGCAATTGACAGCTGGCGATTTTCAGAAGTTTATTTCAGGATATCAGGTTTTGAATTCCGACTTGGTTATTTGTAACATGGATACCAAGGTAAATATCAATATGGAGATTACCATAGAGAAGGGAAGAGGATATGTTCCTGCCGAAGAGAACAAGAAATCTGGAACTCCAATTGGAACTATCGCTATCGATTCTATATTCACACCCATTAAAAATGTTAAATATAGCATAGAGAATTTTCGTGTAGAGCAGAAGACAGATTACGAAAAGTTGGTTTTCGAAATTGTTTCTGACGGTTCTATTCACCCTAAAGATGCGCTTACAGAAGCTGCAAAAGTGTTGATACATCATTTTATGTTATTCTCAGATGAGCGTATAACGTTAGAGGCTGATGAAATTGCTCAGACAGAGACATATGACGAGGAGTCCTTGCACATGAGACAGTTATTGAAAACAAAACTTGTAGATATGGATTTATCTGTACGCGCATTGAATTGTTTAAAAGCTGCCGAAGTAGATACACTTGGTGATTTGGTTTCCTTCAACAAGAATGACTTGATGAAGTTTAGAAACTTTGGCAAAAAATCTTTGACAGAGCTAGAGGAACTTGTTATCAATAAGGGGTTGAGCTTTGGCATGGATTTGTCAAAATATAAGTTAGATAAGGATTAAATAATCATATTTTGCTCTCTGCCTTAGGTGGATTTGGTAGCAAGATGATAAAAATGTAATATGAGACACGGTAAAAAAATCAATCATTTAGGTAGAAAGAAAGCACATAGGCACGCGATGTTGGCGAATATGGCTTGTTCTTTGATTGAGCACAAGAGAATAAATACTACAGTTGCAAAGGCAAAGGCTTTAAAGCAGTTCGTAGAACCTTTGATTACAAAATCTAAGGCAGAGAATAATAAGTCCACTGAAAAAGGTACGCACAACAGACGTGTTGTTTTCAGGAACCTGAGAGATAAGTTTGCGGTAACTGAGTTGTTCAGTGTAGTATCAGAAAAGGTAGCGGATAGACCAGGAGGTTATACTAGAATTATAAAACTAGGAACACGTCTTGGAGATAACGCAGATATGGCTATGATAGAGTTGGTAGATTTCAATGAAATTTATAATGCAGGTAAGCCAGATAAGAAATCTACAAGAAGAAGTAGAAGAGGTTCAGGTGCGAAATCAGAAACGTCTCCTACAGAAGCTGTAGAAGAGCAAACTGAAGCGGCAACGGATGTGGTTTCAGAGGTAGAAAAAGAGGCGCAGCCAGATGAAGATGTTAAAACTGATGACTCTGAAAAATAGGATGTCAATAGATAGTGATGATTTTAAAAGGATAAGCTTTAACGCTTATCCTTTTTTTATGTTTTTTTGTTAAATACAAATCTAGTAGAATAAGGTATGAAATATCAATCCAAAAAGAAAGCGTTAATATTACTAGCCGATGGGACTATTTTTCACGGTAAATCTGTTGGCAATAAAGAAGGTACAGCATTTGGTGAAGTTTGTTTTAATACTGGCATGACCGGCTATCAGGAGATTTTTACCGATCCTTCCTATTTTGGCCAGCTGATGGTTACAACAAATGCTCATATTGGAAACTATGGAACTAAAGCTGATGAAGTGGAGTCAGATTCGGTTAAAATAGCAGGGTTAATTTGTCGAAATTTTAGTTATCAGTACTCTAGGCCCATGGCTGACGCTAGTTTAGAAGAGTTTCTTGACAATAGTGATCTTTTTGCTATATCTGATGTAGATACACGAGCCTTAGTTGGTTATATTCGTGATAATGGTGCTATGAACGCAGTTATTTCTACAGACGTTGAGAATATAGAGCACCTTAAGGAAAAGCTAAAGGAAGTACCAGGTATGGAAGGTTTGGAGCTTGCCTCAAAGGTTTCTGCTAAAGAGACCTATTTCTATGGCGATGAAAATGCGACATATAAGATAGCTGCCTTAGATATTGGAATCAAAAATAATATACTTCGAAATCTGGCTAAACGGAATGCTTACATAAAGGTGTTTCCATATAATACAAGTTTTGAAGAGCTCTCTGCTTGGAGTCCAGATGCGTATTTTATTTCAAATGGGCCAGGAGACCCAGAGCCTTTGATAGATGCAATTGCCGCTGCTAAAGCAATAATTGAGACTAACAAACCGTTATTCGGTATTTGCTTAGGCCATCAGGTAATTGCACTAGCAAACGGTGTGTCTACCTATAAGATGCACAACGGACATAGGGGTATTAATCATCCTGTTTTAAACTTAGGTACTGGAAAGGGAGAAATCACTTCACAAAATCATGGATTTGCCATAAATAGAGCAGAAACAGAAGCTAATGAGCTTCTTGAAATTACACATGTACATTTAAACGATCATACTGTTGCAGGAATAAAAATGAAAGGTAAGGATGTATTCTCTGTGCAATATCATCCTGAGGCTAGTCCAGGTCCTAACGATGCAGATTATCTTTTTGATGTTTTTTTTAAATTAATCGAGAAAAATACAAAAGAGATAGTCAAAGGTTAAAGAATCCTTATTTTATTGGCAATAACAGGTGTTGAGGACAACTATGCATGCAGTGTTTTGTATCTTTAGACAGCAATAATTAATCAATTTTAATAATAAGATAAAATGAGTATTATACTAAGTGTTCACGCAAGGCAAATTTTTGATTCTAGGGGTAATCCTACAGTAGAGGTAGATGTAATTACCGAAAATGGTGTAATGGGAAGAGCAGCGGTTCCATCCGGAGCTTCGACCGGTGAACACGAAGCTGTTGAACTACGTGATGGCGGTAGTGCTTTTATGGGTAAGGGGGTTGCCAAAGCTGTTTCTAATGTAAACACTATCATAGCTGAAGAAATTTTAGGAATGTCTGTTTTTGATCAGAATCTCTTAGATCAAACGATGATCGATTTAGATGGCACACCCAATAAATCTAAATTAGGCGCGAATGCTATTTTAGGTGTTTCGCTTGCTGCGGCTAAAGCTGCTGCCAACGAGTTAGGCTTATCCTTGTTTAGATACGTAGGAGGTGTAAGTGCCAATACGTTGCCGGTACCAATGATGAACATTATAAATGGGGGTTCACATTCAGATGCACCTATTGCTTTTCAAGAGTTTATGGTGATGCCTGTAAAGGCAAAGAGCTTTTCACATGCCATGCAAATGGGAACGGAGATTTTCCATAACCTTAAAAAGGTATTACATGATAGAGGGTTAAGTACCGCAGTTGGTGATGAGGGTGGTTTTGCGCCAAATCTTGCTGGTGGAACTGAAGATGCCTTGGATACTATCGCAATAGCAGTGGAAAAGGCAGGGTACAAATTAGGGGACGATGTGATGATTGCACTAGATTGTGCAGCAGCCGAGTTCTTTGTGGATGGTAAGTACGATTATACTAAATTTGAAGGGGATAAAGGAATTATCAGAACTTCTGAGGAGCAGGCTCAATATTTAGCTGACTTATCTGCAAAATATCCTATCCTTTCTATAGAGGATGGGATGGACGAGAATGACTGGGATGGATGGAAGTCCTTGACCGATAAAATTGGAGACAAAGTGCAATTAGTCGGAGACGACCTTTTTGTAACCAATGTAGAGCGTTTATCAACAGGAATAGAAAGGGGCATTGCAAATTCTATTTTGATTAAGGTAAACCAAATAGGAACCCTTACCGAAACTATTGCAGCAGTTAACATGGCAAAAAATGCAGGTTATACCTCAGTGATGTCGCATCGCTCAGGTGAAACAGAAGACAATACTATCGCAGATTTGGCGGTAGCATTGAATACTGGTCAAATAAAAACCGGTTCTGCATCACGTTCCGATCGTATGGCAAAGTACAACCAGTTACTTAGAATCGAAGAGGAATTGGGGAGTATGGCATATTATCCTCAAGAGAAAGCTTTCAAGATCAACTAACACCCACTATTGTTGTTTAAAGCCTTTCTTAATCGGAAAGGCTTTTTTTTGGTTTAATTCAAAAAAGATGCCTACCTTTTTAGAAGATAATAATTAATCTCTCCTATTTAGATTTATATGAATAACTTTCTTTTTGTTGCTGCCGAAAATGATGCCATACCCAATTGTAAAGCCGGTGGAATGGGTGATGTGGTTCGTGATGTGCCAAGGGAGATTGCTAAGCGTGGGGATACCGTTCATGTAGTTGTACCAGCTTATTCCAGGCTGCATAAGGATGGTATTTTTATAACAAATCTAGATTTTAATCTTCGCGGTACGACCTATCGCGCAGAATTGTATCAGGTTAGTCCTAAAAAGGAAATAGCGAACATTGTTCACTACGTAATTCACCATCCAGAAATAGAGGAAGGTGGTATTGCCCATATTTATCATGATGACCCAACAGAGCCATTTTTTAATGACTTTGTCAAATTCATGATTTTTAACACCGCAGTTGCGGAAGCCATAAAAATACAAGTTTTTGGTCAATTGGATATTGTTCACATGCACGATTGGCATTCAAGCGCGGTATTGTTTTTAAAGACCTATCACCCAAATTATAGGGCCTTAAGGAAGATGCGTTATGTGTACAGTATACATAACCTAGCCATACAAGGCATTCGTCCGTTTTATAACAATTACGCTTCGGTAAACCATTGGTTCCCGGAAATCAATTTAGACCATGCGGCACTTATGGATCCGAGATATCAGGATTGTATAAATCTGATGGCCGTAGGAATACGTTTGGCAGATGCGGTACATACCGTTTCCCCTTCCTATAAGAAAGATGTATTACTACCCAGTAGAAAACCAGAGTTTATTGGAGGGGAAGCATTGGAGAAAGATTTACAAAAAGCAGACAATGAGGGGCGTCTTTTTGGGATATTGAACGCTTCCAACTATGGAAACATTAGAGTTGCAGAGACAGGTTTTCTTTACAGGAATACGGTAAAGGCCATTTTTAGCTGGTTACAGGATGAATCTAAAAAATATAAAGCTGATTTTTTAGCGCATACAGGCGAAAAAATCATGGAGTATTTTGGCAACAGACCAAAGTTCATTGTATCTAGTGTGGCGAGGTTGACAGAACAAAAATTCTATTTTTTTAAACGTTCTCCGGAAGCTTTAGAGCAAATCTTAGAACGGTTAGAATCTGTAGGGGGGATATTTATTTTATTAGGAACCGGTGATCCGGACTACGAGGATTATTTTAGGAAAATGAGCTATAAATACAAAAATTTCATATTCACCAATGGCCAATCCGAAGACTTAATCGATTCTATGTATTTAGAGACCGATCTTTATTTTATGCCTAGTCTTTTTGAGCCCTGCGGTATTAGCCAAATGCTAGCTATGAGAAACGGGAACCCATGTTTGGTTCATCATACGGGTGGTTTAAAGGATACCGTGCATCATATGAAAACAGGATTTGTTTTTGATGGGGATACGTACGATGAGAAAATAAGGAATTTGGTCTCTAGTTTTGATGAAGTATTAACGCTCTGGGAAGATGACCAACCTAAATGGAAGAGGATAAAAGAAAACGCAAAAAAAGCAAGATTTACTTGGAAAAAATCCTTAGATGAATATTATAAATCACTTTATTTGTTATAGTTCTTTTTAGACCAGTCGTAATCTCTTGAAACCACGATGTTAATTATTGTTTAAAGCGATTTACATAATTGTTAAAATGAGCGTTTTTATGTATGTTTACTTTTTACATAACCACTAATTTATAAGAATAAGCATGTCAGATAAAGCTACTTTAGAGTATAATGGTAAAACGTATGAGTTTCCTGTAATAAAGGGAACGGAAGATGAGCTTGCTATTGATATCAAAACCTTACGTTCGACTACCAATGGAATCATTACTATAGATCCAGGGTTTAAGAATACAGGATCATGTAAAAGTGAAATTACGTTTTTGGACGGGGAGAAAGGAATTTTAAGATATCGAGGGTATTCTATTGAAGAACTAGCGGAGAAGGCAGGTTTTTTAGAAGTTGCCTATTTGCTGATTTTTGGAGATTTGCCAAACAAGGAACAATTAGAAGCTTTTCATGTAGATATTAAAAATGAATCTCATGTAGATGAAGAGATGAAAAAGATTTTGGATGCTTTTCCAAAATCTGCACATCCAATGGGTGTTCTTTCCTCTTTAACCAGTGCGCTTATTGCTTTTAATCCTGCTTCTGTCAATGTTACGTCTAAGGACGAGATGTATGGAGCTATTGTTCGCATTTTGGCTAAATTCCCTGTATTGGTATCTTGGACCCTTAGAAAGAAAAAAGGCTTGCCGTTGGATTATGGCGATGATTCTCTTGGTTATGTAGAGAATATCCACAAAATGATGTTCAAAAAGCCTACCCAAGAGTATAAAAGAAATAAGATTGTAATTGATGCTTTGGATAAGTTATTGATACTTCATGCGGACCATGAGCAGAATTGTTCTACGTCTACTGTTCGTATTGTAGGATCTTCTCATGCTGGCTTATTTGCATCTCTTTCTGCAGGAATCTCTGCCTTATGGGGGCCATTACACGGCGGAGCTAACCAAGCTGTTTTGGAAATGTTGGAAGCCATACAAGAGGATGGTGGAGATACAAAAAAATATATGGCTAAGGCCAAGGATAAGAATGATCCGTTTAGATTAATGGGCTTTGGCCATAGAGTATATAAGAACTTCGATCCAAGGGCAAAAATCATAAAAGCAGCTGCTGAAGAAGTATTGGCAGATTTAGGAATTGATGATCCTATCTTGGAAATAGCGAAGGGATTAGCAAAGGAAGCTTTGGAAGATCAATATTTTGTTGACCGCAAGTTATACCCGAATGTAGATTTCTATTCTGGTATTATCTACAGAGCATTAGGTATTCCAACCGAAATGTTTACTGTGATGTTCGCTTTAGGAAGGCTGCCTGGTTGGATAGCACAATGGAGAGAAATGCGTTTGAATGGTGAACCTATTGGTAGACCAAGACAAGTGTATGTAGGAGAAGCCCATAGGTCTTTTGTCGAACTTGACAAAAGGTAGATTGCTACCTTATAAAAAAACAAAAAAGCTCTTTTAGTTTAAAGGAGCTTTTTTGGGTTAAAAACGAGATTTAATTTTATAGACATTGTTATGCTAAAACTGAAAATTAAAGATGAAATAGCACCTTTAAAAGCGGTTGTTTTAGGTACCGCAAAAAGCTGTGGCCCAATCCCTAAACCAGAGGAGACGTATGATCCAAAGTCTTTGGAGCATATATTGGCGGGCACCTATCCAAAAGAGATAGATATGATTAGGGAAATGGAAGCTTTTGGTAATGTTTTTAAAAAGTACGATGTAAAGGTCTTTAGGCCAGAAGTCCTTGAGGACTGTAATCAGATTTTTTCTAGGGATATCGCTTTTGTTATAGAAGACAAATTAGTGATTTCCAATATATTACCCGATAGGGAGCAAGAGGTGGAAGCTATTTTACATGTTTTAGATAAGATTGATGATACCCAAATTTTACACCCACCGGAAGAAGTGCATGTAGAAGGTGGTGATGTGATGCCTTGGAACGATTACCTTTTTGTAGGAACGTATACGGCAGTGGACTATGCTACTCATATTACGGCAAGAACAAATAAACAGGCGGTAGATTGGTTGGCAAGTCAATTCCCTAACAAAAAGATTAAATCATTTGAGCTTAGAAAATCTACCAATGCAAAAGAGAACGCCCTTCATTTGGACTGCTGTTTTCAACCTTTAGGTAAGGGAAAAGCAATTCTACATAAAAATGGATTTTTAGTGGAAGCCGAATACGAGTGGCTGGTCAATTTTTTTGGTTCGGAAAATATATTCGAGATTACCTCAGAGGAAATGTACAACATGTTCAGTAATGTTTTTTCTATTTCTCCGGATGTCATCGTTTCTGAAAAAAATTTTACCAGATTAAACAATTGGCTTAGGGGTGAAGGTTTTACTGTAGAGGAAATCCCTTATGCAGAAATTGCCAAACAAGAAGGACTTTTAAGATGTAGTACCTTGCCCCTAATACGGGAGTAATTAAATAGAATATGCAGATAACCAACACAATATTAATGATACGTCCGGTGTCCTTTCGTATGAACGAGCAAACGGCAGTTAATAATTATTTCCAGGAAGAGTTAGATGTTAAGACACAAACTATAAATGAACGAGCACAAAAGGAGTTTGATGATTTTGTAGTAGTTTTAAGACAGAAGGGAGTTAACGTTATCGTAGTCGATGATAAAAAGGAAAACGACACTCCAGACTCTATTTTTCCAAACAACTGGGTCTCTTTTCACAAATCTGGAACAGTGGTTGTGTACCCTATGTTCGCAGAAAATAGACGCAAGGAAAGGAGAGAGGATATTTTTGATATCCTAGAGGAGAAAGGGTATGTGATAAATGATATTGTTGATTATACTTCGGCAGAGCTTGAAGGTATTTACCTAGAGGGAACTGGCAGTATTTTAAAGGATAGAGTACATCAAAAAGCCTATTGCGCATTGTCACAAAGAGCCGATGAAGAACTATTCATAGAATATTGTGAAGATTTTGATTGCTTTCCTGTTATATTTACTGCAAACCAGTCTGTAAATGGTAAGCGCATGCCTATATATCATACTAATGTTATGATGGCAATGGCAGAGACGTTTGCCGTAATTTGTCTTGATACAATTGATGATAAGAAAGAACGTAAAAATGTAATTCAACACTTAAAAAAAGATAGTAAGGAGATTATTCCTATTACGGAAAAACAAATGCATCATTTTGCAGGTAATATGCTTCAAGTCATTGGGTCAAAAGAGCAACGTTACATGGTCATGAGTTCGGCTGCTTACAACTCCTTAAAACCAGAACAGCTTACGGCGATACGCAAACATTGCGAAATCATTCATAGTTCACTGGAGACCATTGAAACCTGTGGCGGCGGTAGTGCACGCTGTATGATGGCAGAGGTTTTTTTACCCAGAGTCTAGGCTTTTTCTAATCCATTAGGAATATTTGTTTTACTCTTGTTTTATTACTGATTATGATTGCATAACTTATGTTGGAATATTGAAACTTTTTGCATTTATAAAATTGAAGGGTACAGCATTAGTTACCATTCTCTTTTTGGTAGACGTACTCTTAGCTGCTGCCAACGGACCATTAGCATCTAATGATGTAATCGTTACCAGTTCGGATGAGGCGTTTGATAAAATGATGGACGTTCTTACACACGAGCGTTGTGTCAACTGTCATCCAAACGATAATATACCCAAACAGGGAGATGATAGCCATCCGTATTATTTTGGAATTGAACGAGGAACTAATAATATGGGTTTTGAGGCTACAAATTGCACCAGCTGCCATCAATCTGAGAATAATAACTATTCCTGGGTTCCTGGGGCACTTGCACCGGCCGCTATGTATTGGGAAGGTCTTAGCAGAATTGAAATAGCAGAATCTATGATGGATTCAGTACGTAATGGTGGCCGTACTCCAGAGGAAATCATACATCATTTAACGGAACATGAACTTGTCTTGTGGGCCTGGGAGCCTGGAGTAGATGCAAATGGAGTTTCTAGACAACTTCCTCCTGTTTCCAAAGTGAATTATATTGAAGTGGTTCGAGGAAGGCCATACTATTCCATCCAAGTTAAATAAAATAAATGAACATTTCATTGAACGTAAACGGAAGGTCTCATACCCTAGAGATAACCAATGTGAATACACCCTTGCTATGGGTAATTAGGGATGTTTTAGACTTGAAAGGCACCAAGTTTGGATGCGGAAAAGCGGCTTGCGGTGCATGTACCTTGCACATAGACGGCGAAGCGGTTCGTTCTTGTTCCTATGCGGTTAAATTTGCCGAGGGAAAAGAGATTACGACCATAGAAGGGCTTGGAACAAAAGAGAACCCCCATCCTGTACAGCAAGCATGGATAGAAGAAGTGGTGCCACAATGCGGCTATTGCCAACCTGGGTTTATGATGGCTACCGCTGCGTTGTTAAACAAAGTCCCAAAACCCACTGATGAAGATATAGATAACAATATTATAAATGTATGCCGTTGTGCTACATACTACCGCATGCGAAAGGCCATTCACAGAGCTGCTGAATTACATACGCCGAACGAAGCATCTGAAACTCAAAACGCTTAGGTCATGGCAGAAAAGAAAAAATTATCCAGACGTAAATTTTTGGTGAGAGGTGGCTTAGGTACATTGGGTGTTCTTGCTGTGGGTACTTACTTGTTGAGAAAACCCATTCAAAGAGGAATTGCAGGTTTCGTAAATACGGCAGATGGGCCTTATCAAGGCAATACGGATACGCCTATAATTTGGTTTGAGATTACTAGTGAAAATAACGTGGTTTTGCATAGTCCCAAGGTGGAAATGGGTCAAGGTACTTTTACCAGTCTGGCTCAAATGGCAGCAGATGAATTGGAGGTTTCTATGGAACAAATCAGCGTGGTACATGCAGATTCTGCTTCTGGGAATATGGATGCATTTGCTACAGGTGGCAGCACATCGGTATCCTCACTTTGGGTGCCGCTACGCGAATTGGCCGCTACAATGCGAGAAATGATTAAGATTGAAGCGGCCAACAAAATGGAGGTTGATATCGCTGGGCTTAGCATAAGCAATGGTGTTATTTCTGATGGTGCGAAAAGCATGACCTTTGCGCAAACGGTGGAAGGGGTTTCTGATTGGACACTTCCAGATACGCCCGAGTTAAAGCCTATTTCTGAATATAAGTTTGTGGGCAAGCCCATTGCCCGTGTAGATTTAGAAGACAAAGTATTTGGTGTTCCTATTTTTGGGATGGACGCTACCATGCCGGATATGTTATATGGTGCAGTGGTGCGCCAATCTAGAATTGGATCAACCTATTTGAGTTCCGATATCAGTAAAGCAGAAGCAATGCCAGGCGTAGTTAAAATAGTCCAAGAAAAGGACTTTGTAGGCGTTGTGGCTAATTCCTTAATTGAAGCAGAAAATGCTAAGGCAGTTATTGAGGTTCAATGGGAAAGCCGAGAAAATCTGCAAACAGCTGATATTAGAGCTATGGTTACTGTAGGGAAGGGAGAACCTTTCGTAATACAAAAAGAAGGAAACGCTAAAGTTTTATTGGAAGATGACGATGACGTTATTGTTTCCGAGTACTGGAGTCCGATAGGGGCACATGCCCAATTGGAGCCTAGTGGAGCTCTTGCCTATGTAGAGGCGGATAAGGCCACCATTATGATGTCTACACAGGTGGTGAATATTACCCGCGGAGAAATTGCAGAACGCCTAGGTTTCGATGCCGAACAAGTGAATATAGTTCCTACCTTTTTGGGAGGTGGTTTCGGCAGAAGGCTGCATACTCCAAATGGGATACAGGCCGCGGTACTATCTAAAGCAGTAGGGAAACCTGTAAAGTGTTTTTTTACTAGGAAAGAAGAGTTTCAGAACGATACGTTTCGTCCACCAACACACCATGTATTGAGAGGGAAACTGAATTCTAACGGCATGATTGAAGCGCTAGAGCACAATGTATCTAGCGGTGATGTAGCATTTGGCTCTCCTATGCTACCACGCATACTGGAAACTGTTTTGGGAGCTGATTTAGGTGCTTGGCGCGGGGGAATGGTTCAGTATGGAGCAATACCCAACTATCAAGCTATTTCTTGGCGTGTGAAATTGCCTTTCGCTACCAGTTGGTGGCGTAGCCTTGGACTTTTAGCCAATACCTTTGCCATTGAAAGTTTTATGGATGAATTGGCAGTGAAAGCAGGCAAAAATCCAGCGGAATTTCGCTTGGCTCACATTCAGGATGATGAAAGGGGTGTACGTTTAAAATCCGTCATCAGAGCGGTGGTAGAGAAAGCAGGCTATACAGATGAAGTTATCAATGGAAAGGCAATGGGTTTTGCAGTATCTACCGATGCGAATACGCCCTGCGCTGAAATCGCTGAGGTGTCTATAAAAAACAACGAAATAAAAGTGCATAAAGTTACGTGTGCTATAGATCCTGGATTAGCTGTGAATCCGGATCAGGTTCGCGCCCAATGTGAAGGTGCTATCATTATGGGTATGAGTGCTGCTATGTTCGAAAAAATGGAAGTGGAAAATAGCGAGTTGACACCAACCATCTATGGGCCGTATCAGATGGCTTTAATGAAACATGCGCCTAAAGAGATAGATGTAGTTTTGCTCCAAGGTTCGGACACACCTGGCGCTGTTGGGGAGCCACCTTTGGGACCTATTGGAGCGGCTGTAGCAAATGCTGTATTTAGGCTAACCGGACAGCGCCTTAGAGAAATGCCTTTGCAGTTGAGTTAATACTATATTTTGTTCTTGGATGTATAACAAACCCATTGCACTCACGTAGTACCGGATACGAATGAAAATTAAGCTATACTATAAAATGTGTTTGCTAATAATTTGCAGTATTAAGATGACAACCAAGTTCCTATTCTATCTTTGGTTTAGTTTTGGCGATATTCCGTATCATCCCACCAAAAATAAAATAGTGTAGCGGCACAATGCTGTACCAGTATAATCTACCTCTTAACCCTCTTGGCCTAAACGTGGCTGTTTGGTGAAGTACATTGTGTTCATCGATTCTAAATTCTAACCAAGCTTCACCTGGTAGTTTCATTTCAGCAAAAAGCAATAACCGTTTCCCTTTTTTATCAGCCAAAAGTACCCTCCAAAAATCCAAGGCATCACCGGCGTAAATTTTATCAGGATTCGTTCTTCCCCGTCGTAGTCCCACGCCACCTATAAGTTTGTCTAAAAAACCTCGGATTTGCCACAGCCAGTTTCCATAATACCAACCATTTTTCCCGCCAATTTTCCAAATATTTCCTAGGACCTGTTTAGAGTCACTAATTTTTAGTGTTTTCACATCTCGCAACACACCAAATCTTGGAACCTGAATATACTTTTCTAAATTTTTATTGAATCGCCCACTTACCATACTGTCTTTCCAGCTACTGATAACCAAGTTTTGTTCTATTTTCACAAAGGCCATATCTATTGCTTCACTATAGGTATGAGGAGTTATATTTAAAAGGTTCGCTAGTCTTTGGTCCTTTGCGACAACCTCTATTTTCATGCTATCCACAAGGTTTAAAGCTAAGGTATACGATGTAGATGTTACGAAATATAACCAATAGGAAGACA
Source organism: Maribacter sp. (assembly GCA_047650615.1). GTDB lineage: Bacteria > Bacteroidota > Bacteroidia > Flavobacteriales > Flavobacteriaceae > Maribacter. Next base: position 4,844 of record JBLHNI010000024.1, on the reverse strand, counting down.
GTTTTGGGGTCATAACAGGAACGGTATAAATCCAATTTTTAAAACCTCTGGCCTTTGCATATTGATGGAGCATCTCCTTATAGGTTAGTACATTTGGACCAGCTATATCAAAAGAGTCATCATACGTCTTCTCATTGCCCAATACACCGGTCAAAAATGCAATAACATCTCGTATCGCAATAGGTTGGGTTTTGGTCAACACCCATTTTGGCGTTATCATAAAGGGTAGTTTTTCACATAAGTCTCGGATAATTTCGAAAGAGGAGCTTCCGGACCCTACAATGATTCCGGCTCTTAATACCGTTAGGCTAAAATCGCCTTGGTAAAGTATTTCCTCTACATTTTTACGAGACCATAAGTGCTTGGAAAGATTAGCATCGTTGACAATTCCACTAAGGTAAATGACTTGATTTATATTGGTTTTTGATACGCAGGCATTAAAATTGGTAGCGGTCTTAGCCTCTAGCTCGTCAAAATCAGTAGTAGAGGTACTCATGGAGTGAATAAGAAAGTAAGCGGCATCTAAATCCTTTGGTAGTACACCTTCTTTTACCTCGTTTAGAAAATCGATTTCTACGATTTCTATTTGGCTACGTGTTTCGGTATCTACTGAAAGTCGGTCTGCATCCCTAACCGCGCATACCACTTTATGCCCTGCATCAAGTAATTGGGGGAGCAGCCGCATTCCTATGTATCCATTGGCACCTGTAAGAAGTATTTTCATTTTTTTGGAGATCTAGGTGTAAAGAGTTATTAGCGTATTAGGGTTGAACTAGCAGTTCGATTTTATTGAAAATGTGATTTTGTTTTCTGTATAAAAATTTAAAACGTTGACTAACGTTTTAAAGATCTTCTATTGACGGTGGTGCGTTGTCTGCCTTATAGCCTAACAGTTTAGAAAAGAACTTCTGAACCGCTTTAGTATCAGATTCCACCTTAATAAAATAATGATCTCGGTACACTGAGTACACCGATGCTTGCCCTTTGTAGATACTGAGTTTGTAATACGGAATCACCAGCGCAAAAGTTTCCAATAAAGACCTAAAACGAACGATAATGCCCTTGGGTCTAATTTCTATATTGCAGGAGTCCCTGTTATTGTCTAGAATAAGTAGATTTCTAATTTCTACACTGGTTTCTGTTATAATTAGTTTAGGAGAGCCAATACCACCCATGGTCCATCTTTCTTTTAAGGGAAAGGGTTTTCCAACAGCTTCGTCTACTTTATTGGTTATGGCTTTGTTGTTATAAGATACGTTTACTAGCATTTACAATTTTTATTTAAAGTTAATAAAAGGGAAAGGGATACTTGAACTAATAGAGCGATAAGTGTAAAAATGATTAGTTTTGCAGCCTTAATTACCTTTGTATGAAGATTCAGGATGTACTGGAGAAAAAAGTGACCGAAGCTATTCACACGATATATGGTGTAACCTTGCCTAATGTTGAGTTTCAGCCCACAAGAAAAGATTTTGAAGGGGACGTTACGGTAGTTGTTTTTCCTATGCTCAGGCACGTAAAGGGCAATCCTGTTCAGATAGGGGAGCAAGTGGGAGCATATTTGGAAAAAGAGCTAGACATTGTTACCGGTTTCAATGTAGTAAAGGGATTTTTGAATATTATTATTTCTGATGTTTTTTACATTGATTTCTTTAGGGGTATTAGGAAAAACAAATCGTTTGGAATCGTACCACAATCAGAGGATGCGATACTCGTTGAATATTCATCCCCAAACACCAATAAGCCTTTACATCTAGGGCACATCCGAAATAACTTATTAGGGTATTCCGTGGCGGAGATTTTAAAGGCGTCAGGTAAAAAGGTATACAAGACTCAGATCATTAATGACCGTGGTATTCATATTTGTAAAAGCATGTTGGCGTGGCAGCGTTTTGGTAATGGGGAAACTCCTGAAAGTACTGGACTTAAAGGGGATAAGTTAGTTGGTAATTATTATGTTGCTTTTGATAAGGCTTACAAGGCAGAAGTTGCTACAATGATTGATGCAGGAACAGATAAAAAGATATCTGAAAAGGAAGCTCCCATATTATTAGAGGCACAACAAATGCTCTTAAAGTGGGAGGCAGGAGATGGAGAGGTCGTTTCCCTATGGAAGAAAATGAACGGGTGGGTGTATGAAGGCTTTGAAATCACATACAAAAACCTAGGTGTAGATTTTGATTCCTACCTCTATGAGAGCGATACCTATCTTTTAGGAAAAGATGTGGTTGCGGATGGAATTAAAAAAGGAGTTTTTTATAAAAAAGAAGATGGTAGCGTCTGGATTGATTTGACCGAAGAAGGATTGGATGAGAAAATTGTTTTACGTTCCGATGGTACGGCCGTGTATATGACCCAAGACATAGGAACTGCCATACAAAGGGTGAAGGACCATGCGGATATCAATGGAATGGTCTATACTGTAGGTAATGAGCAGGATTATCATTTTAAGGTCCTTTTTCTGATTCTTAAAAAACTAGGATTTATATGGGCCGATAAATTATACCATTTGAGTTATGGAATGGTAGACCTGCCGAGTGGAAAAATGAAGAGTAGGGAAGGTACTGTAGTAGATGCAGATGACCTTATGGAAGATATGACCAGAACCGCTGGTGCTATATCTGAGGAATTGGGTAAATTGGAAAACTATTCTGATTTAGAAAAACAATCACTTTATAAGATGATTGGTCTTGGAGCCTTAAAATATTACATCCTAAAAGTAGACCCTAAAAAACGAATTTTATTTAACCCGGAGGAATCGGTAGACTTTCAGGGGAATACGGGTCCTTTTATTCAGTATACCTACGCTAGAATACAATCCATTTTGAGAAAGGCCAAGGATACCAAAATAGAATGGCAAAACGAGGTTAAAATAACCGGGTTGCATCCTAAAGAAAAAGAGTTGATTAAGCAATTGCAGGTATTTCCGGATACGATTCAATTGGCAGCTGAGAATTATAGCCCTGCCGTAATCGCTAACTATACGTATGATTTGGTACGAGAATTTAACTCCTTGTACCAGCAGGTTTCCATTTTAGGCGAAACAGATGAAGGAAAGAAAGTACTTCGAGTCCAACTGTCTGAAAAAGTAGGGGAGGTTATTCAATCTGCATTTAGATTATTGGGTATAGCTGTTCCTGAACGAATGTAGTGTTATGCCTATTGGATGGAAATTCTGGTCTATGTTTTTGCAATGGGTGGCCTTCTTTCTATACAGGGTTTAGTATACCCTAGATTTATTCTTCCTTAACCCCTTCAATAAAATTTCGCCACTTAAAGAATTGGAGAAAAACTTAATTTAAGAACAGCTTCCATTTTATAACCTTCTTAAAGACCGACTTAAAAGGAAGTTCGAGAAAAGCATAGTCCGTTTCAGGCATAGTAAAATAGTGTGTTCCATGAAGATGTTGCGGCAATGGATAAGATGATATTCCTGCTCTCTGCTACTGGCGCTATGTTGACTTTAGATATGTACTCTTGTCTATTCACAAAATTATTCTTTATCCCGCCCCATACTATTCTAGTATAACCCTACAGGAACATTATGGAGCAAACAATCCCGGACTTAAAACCTTAGTTTTTCAGCCGAACAATTATTGGAAGGATTTAGGATTCCAAATGATAACCTAAACTTGGCAGGTCACGAATTTGCCCATGCATCAAGTTATAATGTGGCTAATAAATTAAATGTGAGGTCGTTTCTTTTTATTTTTGGAATGAAGAAAATGAAATGCTTACTTTCTGATGCCGAGTTTAATGCAAAATGGGAGAAGAATAACTACTTTAGAAAGTAGGGTAAGCCTAATGTATATGAGTTTTTTACTGTAGCGGTAGAAAGTGATGTAGAAACACCTATAGAATTTGAGGCTCATTTTCCAAAGTTCTTTTAATCCCGTAAAGGTGACGCTCAACTTGAGATTTTACAAACGACCTTAAAAGTATATTTTAAAACTTGCGTTCTAATTTATTCCCGAACTAATAGGAATCTTATGTTTATGAAGGTGGGTTTTACGAAATATATTTTTATTGTTACGGATAAATGGTTATCAGGAGTTTTTTATAAATCTGATTCAGTTTGTCACCCTATATAAATAAGAAAGACCGCCTAAGGCGGTCTTTCACATAGCAACTTGAATTTATAACCAACTAAATAAGGGTTGCTAGTTTCTTATATATTAAATAGTGACTAAAGTAGTGCCTATCTCAACCGTCCTACTAAGCAGCAGAGACTTCTTTATTTGTACTTTTAGATGCTACGGCAGCAGCGTAAACAACTAGACCGAATCCAATTTTGTTGATAGCATCGCCGATGTTATAAATAACATCCATGTTTAACCCTAAACTAGCTATACCATCATACCATCCTGGCGTTCCTGCCATGTAACCTAATGGGTAAATAGCCCATCCAACTAATACAAACCAACATAGCGTCTTGTGCGCCTTTAAAACTGGACCCCCAGCTTTTTCTGCCAATTTTCTAGCGCTTCCAAACCATATTTCATATACAATATAGAAGTAAGCAACACCTGAAAAGAAGCCCCAAAGTGCTGGACCAGTTCCAGTAGTAAATATTGCTTCACCAGCATATCCTGTAACTAACATAACTACAGAGGCTAAAATTAGTTTCCACATTAATGATTGTTTAGCACCAGCAACTTTTAGTATAAGGTAAAACTCAACACACATTAAAGGAACTGTCAACGTCCAGTCCACATACCTGAAAAATGTTGGAGATTCACCAACTGCTTCCCAATAATCGCGCATATAAAAATAGTGCACCGCTGCAATAAAAGTAATGATACCAGATATCAGTATCGAAGTTTTCCATTTTCTATCGAAATCAT
>JBLHNI010000023.1:0-18370 GCA_047650615.1 Maribacter sp. | reverse complement strand
AAAGGCCTTTAGAGCGCAATTCAGAGGCGTGAGAAATGTAGAATTCTTCCTCTTTAGACTAACTAATATTTTTGCATAAGTCCAAATCCCACAACTTTTGGACTTGATCCGTTTTTGCATTACAGTCCCATGACCTGTAGGTATACCGTTTACTTTAAGAACGATAAAAAAGCGAGAATTGAGGATTTGGACTCCCCTCCCGCTAATTGGGAGCTACGGGGAAAAGACGTGGATGCTTTGGTGGGTTGTATTGCAATGAACCATTCTGAACTAGAGGGGTTTATTTACGACTTAACCATGCAAGGCGCTATACACTGCATGAAAGCAATTACGCTGGTATCGGAATATAAAAACAGTTCGGTACTAGGTTGGCGTTTAAAAGCGCGTGTAGCGGCTTAGTGTTGCCTTCTTGCTCTTTTGTTTCTACTATTTCTAAAGGTATTACTTTTTCTAGTCATATAAGCGACTAAAGCAAACCCCACAGAAATAATAAGTATCGGATAAAGGATATCGAAAAATTCTTTTGGTAAATCCATAGTTCTAAGATACAAAAAAAAATATTTAACTCATTGTTCGTTAGCCTAGTAGCGCTGGTCTTAGAGGCTTGAGCCACACTATTCAGTCGTGCAACTTCTAAGCGTAGCCAATTTTCACCCGTGTATGCTTTCTTCTTTACCGTAGTTTTTAATGACCTCAGCTTCAAATGTAACCAACTCTTGCCAGCGTTTGTCTACATCTATATCCTTACCGTATTTACGAGCAAAGCTAATAAACGTGGTATAATGCCCCGCTTCGCTAATCATGAGGTCATGGTAGAATTTAGAAAGTTCTGGGTCTTTTATTTCTGCAGAAAGTAGTTTAAAGCGTTCACAGCTTCGCGCCTCTATCATGGCAGAGAATAAGAGCCTGTCTACCATAGATTGTAATCTGCTGCCTCCTTTGTTCATAAACTTGTACAGCTCGTTTACATAACTATCTCTACGTTCCCTGCCCAAGGTATAGCCACGCTTTTTTATGATATCGTGTACCATTTGAAAGTGCACTAATTCTTCTTGGGCTAGCAGCAGTAAATCCGTCACTAAATCTGGGTATTCAGAATTAAGGGTAATAATCGTAATGGCGTTTGTTGCCGCCTTTTGTTCACACCATGCGTGGTCTGTTAGTATTTCTTCTATGTTCTTTTCAACAATATTGACCCAACGCGGGTCTGTTGCTAATTTTAAATGAAGCATGGGCTGTTTGTTTTTGTAAAAATAGGGATATATCCTCTGCCTGCTCCTAGCTTCGTCCTCAATAAATCACTCTTCTGAATAGCTGCCTCAACATAAAAAGAATAACAGAAAGAACACAAAAAAGGGGAAGCCTATGGTTGTTCATTATACTTAACTTTATTTAGAAGAATTTATATTTTATGTAGGACTGCATTTTACGTTAAAGGACTAATCAGTTATGGTCATTTTTTATATTTATCTCTGATAGAGATTACAACACTTATATTTAATTTACTCGGCCATGTGTTACTCGGAATACCCTACGAATTGCGCTAAGGTTCGGTTTCCTTGTTCTAAGTGGGTCGCTTAAACACGCTACAAGCCAATTTACCTAAACAAACAGTGTAAAAACGAATTTGCGGATAATTAGTTATCAATCACATGTTGTGCTAATGGAGGACATACAATACAGAGCTAAAAAATTCAAATAAAAATCTTATAGATTTATTGGAGAGTGAATACTATTTTTCTGATGGTCCAAATACTTGGCATGTGGTGGTAGATATTCAAAATTCAACTCAAGCTGTTGATGAAGGAAAACAGCATCAGATTAACCAAACTACAACAGGTGCAATAATATCAGTATTAAATACCATAAGAAAGAGAAACAACGCCTTGAAATACCTTATCTTTTTGATGGTGACGGAGCTACTTTCATTCTTCCAACCCTGTTTCTAAATAAAATTTTTAGAGGTCAGTAGCTAAGTTCATAACTTTAAAGTCAATAAATATTGGGTTTATACGGATATTTTCAAGTGTCAAAACCTTTCCTAGATCAGATGGAAAGATGGCTACAAATGCGTCAGATGAAACAATCGAGGCGCCCAGGTGCGCAAGGATTTTTTATGGATCTGCAACATCTGTGGACACACGGAGTCGGGAACGTCCAATACGTTGTTCCACAAGGTCAAGTTCGGGGTGCGCAAGGATTTTTCAAGGCCATACAGACTATGATACACCAGATATAGTCATGGATAAGAACGACCTGCTCATGGGTAAACGACTTCAACATAAACAGATATTTTAACGAATTTTGTTTCAGGATAAACCGCTCGCAGAGCAAAGAGACGATTTTCAACAACCTGATAACAAAAAGGGTCGACAAGAAAAAAGTATATCAAAGAAATTTGATATGTAGTACACTACTGACCTCTATATAATTTAATCCAAAATATAAAATTAGGATAAGTAATGTTTTAACTAGAAAAAAGGTAATTGAGAATTTCAAAGATCTTATTTATCCTTTTGCAACTGAAGTTTTTGAAAAAAACTATTGGAGACATCAACCTTTGCACGTAAAGCGTGAAAATGCAGAATACTACCAATCAGTTCTAAAAATAGAAGATTTAGACAACCAAAATGAAGGAGTCTGAGGATGGTTAAAAATCAAGTTGCCTTAAATCCTTCTAAATATGAAAACGAAAATGGAAGCTTGAACCTAAATCAGATATATGCTGTATATGCAGATGCTCATACAGTAGTTGTTCATCAAGTACAAGGTTTTTAGGAACCTATTCAAAGACTCTGTCAGTCCTTGCAAAAAGAATTCAATTTTAGGACAATAGGAGAATTATTTTTAACACCAAAAAATCAAAAAGCACTATTACTTCATTATGATACTCACGATGTTTTTGTACTGCAAATTCATGGAAAAAAACGTTGGAAGTTATATAATGCAGATTATAAAACCCCAGTTCTGAATAGTGTTCAACCCATATTTCAGAGAGAGCAGTTAAATGGCGAAAGGGATATTGCCGTTTCAGTAGAAGAGATGCGTTATATACCAAGGAGTGTTCCTCACGAAGGTTTTACATCAGATGAGTCTTCGTTGCATCTTACAATAGGGGTATACCCTACCCAATGGATGGATTTGTTAACAAAAGCAATTCATCATTTAGCACATTCACAATTAGAGCTTAGACAGTCGTTACCTTTGGGGTTTTTTAAATAAAAAAGAGGGAAATGACGAATTGCAGGTCAAAACTCAAACAATAATGAAGATAGTTTGATAGGTTTGTATACGCAGTTAAGTAACGACCTAAATCACACGAATGTGAACTTTTTGATTGGTAGATTAAGTGATTTTGATATGCAGAACACCACATACCCGCATTGGACCATGATTAGAGATATTCAGGAGAAGGTAGCCAAATCCAATCCTCGTTTTGACTGGATTAATTCTGATGACCTTAACGATGGTAGAACTAGAGAAGGCAAAGAAATAAAGAATGATTTACATATGTCCTAAAAAGGAGATGTTCTTATGGGCGAGCGGTTTGCCAACAAAGCGATTCAGCTAATTGAGAATCCCTATTAAAAAATAATAGGGCTATAGGTTATAGCTACGATATCCTAAATACTAAAAAATGAACGACCTAATAGAATATAAAAGCGGGTTTCAGCGTAATAGGAAATGGTTGGTACTCTTGTTCCTTATACTAAGCTTGTTTTTTGGATTTCTGTCCACTTCTAAACTAGGGGAGAATATTGTAGGAATAGCTAAGGTCTACTCGGAATCCGAGGTATGCGATGGCGCATTGGAAATTGCTAGAAAAGATAAAAAAGTATTACAGCTACTCGGAGAACTAAACCCATTAAGTAAACTAGCCATCTTAGAAGGGGCACACAAGTACTCAGATGGTTATAGTACGTTGAATGTCACTTTTGATGTAATTGGAGCAAAGCATGAGCGAAAAGTACGTAGTAAAATGGATGTTATTGCGCATAGGAATGGTGAGCAGTGGCGTTATGCATCCATTCGTATTCGAATTAAAAAACCAGCGGACTTAAAACAGACTATTCAAATAGTAACAGAAAAGAAGTAGTCATACTACAAGCATGAAAATGAGGGGTCGGGATACGTGCTTTTATTTCAATTAGCACTTACATGTAGTTTTTTAGCAACACTTAGGTTGATATGCCTATTATCCTATGTTGATTTTTGCTATATTTCTTATGATTAGCATAATCGCCTTCATGCACTACTATGTGCTTGGTTTTTCTATAGCTATACTAATTTAAATATATTTTTATGTTGATAAAAAAATCCATCTTCTGGACTACTACCCTAAGTGTTTTGGTTTTTTCCTCTTGCTTAAAAAATGAAAAGGAAGCTGCTACCCTCCTTATTCACGGTGGCACTATTTATACGGTAGATAGCGTGCAGACGACGGTAGAAGCGGTTGCCACCAAAGACAATAAAATTCTTTTTGCAGGAAGTCTTTCCGAAGCAGAAGCGTATAAAACGGATCAAACCAAGGTTATAAACCTGCAAGGTAAGACGATGACCCCAGGATTAATAGAAGGTCACGGACATTTTATGGGATTGGGATACAATGAGCTTAATTTGGACCTGATGAATACTAAGAGCTATCAGGAAATTGTAGATGCCGTGGCTCAGGCAGTTGAAAAGGCGCAGCCTGGAGAATGGATTACGGGCCGTGGATGGCACCAGAGCAAATGGACTGAAATGCCAGAAGAAACGGTAGATGGATTTCAGACCCATGGTTTGTTGAGTGCTGTTTCTCCTGATAATCCAGTATATCTAAGTCACGCTAGTGGCCATGCTGGTTTTGCAAATGCTAAAGCTATGGAAATTGCAGGAATACAAGTAATGGGAAAAGAAGGTATCGATAGACTTCAAGTAACCGGCGGGGAGATCATGCGAGATGGTCTTGGGCAGCCAACGGGCATTTTTAATGAGCGCGCTCAAAGCTTGATTAGAAAGCACATTCCGGAAACAACGCCTGAGAAAGATGCCAAGGCTTTTGAATTGGCGGTTGCTGCTTGTCAGAGAAACGGAATAACAGGTTTTCATGATGCGGGTATAGGTCAAGAAACGATTTCCCTCTTCGAAAAAATGAAGTCCGAAGGTAAGATGGGCATCCGTTTGTACGCTATGCTTACGGGTTGGGACAAGGAACTACTTGCCAAATGGTACGCGCAGGGGCCTATGGTAGATGCAGACCATTTGTTCACCATTCGCTCCGTAAAACTGAACTGTGATGGCGCATTAGGTTCGCGTGGTGCTTGGTTATTAGAAGAATATACGGATAGACCTGGACATTTTGGTCACGAGACCCTACCAATGGAGTTTGTAAAGGAATCGGCTTTGAACGGATTGAAATATGGGTTTCAGGTATGTTCCCACGCTATTGGAGATCGGGCCAATAAGGAAATATTAGACCGTTATGAGGCTGCTTTTACCGAATTACCGAATTTAACAAACGACCATAGATACCGAATAGAACACGCGCAGCACTTGCATCCGGATGATATTCCGCGATTTGCAGAATTAGGAGTTATTCCTGCAATGCAGGCCGTGCACATGTCGTCCGATAGATCTTGGGCAATTGATCGCCTGGGTGAAAAACGAATTAAAGAAGGCGCCTATATGTGGCAGGCCCTGTTGCAAACTGGCATCCCTATTATAAATGGCACAGATGTTCCGGTTGAACCCTTGAACCCCATGGCTAGTTTTTACGCAAGTGTGAGCCGAAAAACTTTAAAAGGACTGCCAAAAGGCGGTTACGAACCAGAACAAAAAATGACGCGACAACAGGCATTGAGGTCCTATACTTTGGATGCTGCCTATGGTGCTTTTGAGGAGGATATGAAAGGTTCCATAACTCCAGGTAAATTAGCGGATTTTACAATTTACGACCAAGATTTGATGACGGTGATGGAAGATAAAATTTTGGATACCCAGGTTACTATGACCATTTTTAATGGGGAAGTGGTATATGAGAAAGGGGAGTAATTTTTTTAATACTTAAAATTAGCCCCGTACCGGAGCAACGCCCGGGGGTAGGTATAGGAACCAACCCGTTATACTGTAACGGTCTTTGAAAGACTTAAGAACGGCATGTGGAACTTTGGCACTTTTGAATAGGACGCAACGTTTTGCCATCGGCGCTATTAATTTGAGTTGTTTGTTCTTATCCAAAATTTCCAGTTGCCCTCCGTGTGCTGGTTGCCAGTCTTCGTTAAGGTATATTACCATAGAAATCATTCGATTGTTCCGTCCTTCAAACTGATCTAAATGACGCACATAATGGCCGCCTGATGGATAATGTGCCAAATGGAACTCTTCGCCAGACAGACTTAAATAACAATAGCGGTTAAGAATGAACTTTGTTTCTTCTAAGAGTTGCCAAAAATAATGAAGCGCAATGTCCCTGTTTTTATTCAGCCAATATGTTCTATCCCCTCGGATACTCTGTTTAATGACGTGTTGGTTCAGGGTTCCTATACCTGCTTGGTCAAATACATCAATTTTTTCCAATAAGAAATTACGAAGCGTGCCATAAAGGGCATCGTCCAAAAAATTATCGATAATTACGTAGTCTTGTTCGGAAAGGATATCCATCCAGGAAAGCCAATCCTCAATATTATGAATTGTTTTCAACCATAGCTAGAAAAGAGGAGTTAATGTAGCTAAAAAATGGATACACCAGAGATTAATCTCCAAATAGCCGTGATGTAGCTAAACATAACGCACTATAGTAATATCTTTATAATCTCAAAAAAAACGGAATAATTGTGTTACAAACTAACCTGTATTAGTTGTTTCTTAGAGCCTCGCTTAGCGTAAAATAATAATGCGTCCGTAGTACTATCCTTTAAGGGTCTGGAGACCATTAGCGGTAATCGTACTTCCTTATTGTCAATTGCTTTTTGGAACGTCATTTGTCCGTTTTCATCCAATTTTATTAAAAATATATTTCTATTTCTGCTGAGTCCTTGCTTAAACATAATACGCTCTGCACTCAATTGTTGTGGGTTTTCAGAGGCGGTACTAATAAAGAAATAGGTGTTATTATTCTTTGTGTACGAACAATAAGAAGTGTAGGCGCCATCGCCTTGGGTAACCTCTGTTTTATTGATGTTACGTGCCCAAATCAAATCTCCATCGGGCTTTAGTTTTACGCTCACAATGTCATTGTAGTGGTAGCGCTTGACCATTAAACGGCCACCGCTACTATTGGATTGTATGCTGCTGCTGGTAAAATATTCTTCTGCGTTAAAAAGGATATGCCCATCCTTGGTAATATCCATTCCTTTAAAGACTAAATCTTTAATGGTGCTTTCTTCTTCCCTTCCGAATTTATCCATCATAAACTGTTCCGAGAACGGATTAAATTTTTCTGAAAGTATCGTCAGAGAACTAGGCTGTAATTTATAGTAGGCAATACCGTTGTAGCGGTTGTCCTTACGGTCGGCATAAAATCCAAGGCATAATAATTCATCCCCTTTAAAAACAGGTTTTAGTGCTTCTGGAAACTTCCCAGGCGTATTAAAAGCCTGTATGCTTTTACCTGAGCCAGAAATACGCACTAACTCATATTGAAACTTACGTTCCTTTGCCGTAAAACGTTTCTTTTTGAAATAGGCTTTACCTACTAAGTATACGTTACTTAAATCGTCGGAGAACAATACATTTTCAAAAGCATAGTTTTTTTCTTCTACTTGATCCGAGAAATCATGTTCCATCAGCTTTCGTAAACTACCATCGAACACATGGATAACATGTTTATGCTCTTTTCTTTTTTTATAATGAGTGGTGATTACAAAGGCTGATTTTTTATCATTGAACAACACCGAAGTCGCAAAGCCAGATGCGAAATTTCTATTGTAGTAATTGCGGTCTAAGGGCTGCTGTACTGCATCGGAGGCAATAGATAAAAGGATTTCCTTTGTAAAATTGAATTCTGTAAACGGACTCCTATGAGCAATATACTCATAGGCTAATTTGGGATAGTTATATTCTAAAAACAATAAATAAACTTGACCATTTTTTACGTAGGCCTCCACAAAATTAGCATCCTTGAGTTTGTAATTGTACTCAGACAACAGCTTTAAGTCTTTATTATAATGTTCAACCAGATAGCCTTTTGGCTTAAGTATAATGCCACTAAAATACGAACGTATTATAACGGTGCCGCCATTGCCATCTTCCGCAATGGATAATAGATTGGAGTATTGGTGCCTATCTTTAAGCGTTTCGCCAATGGTATACTTTAGTTCGGTGTCTTGCGCTTGGCTTCCCCATACCACTATGGTTAGTAGGATAAAAAAGAGGTTTTTTTTGAACATAATGGGTCCGTTTTAATATTACGAACCAGGGAAATTTGCTTTGCGTTTTTCTAAAAATGCCGAAGTACCCTCGGTAAAATCATCCGTTCCAAAACAAGCGCCAAATGCCTTAATTTCCTGCTCGTAACCGTTTACAGTATTCATAAAACCAGCATTTACGGCTTTTATTGCGTAAGAAATGGCAATAGAGGAATTATTGGAAATACGTTGTGCGATTTTTGAGCATAAAGGGAGTAGTTCTTCTTGTGAGGTAAGATGATTCACTAAACCATAGGATAATGCTTGTTCGGCAGAAATCATCCCGGCGGTCATAATCATTTCCATGGCCCTTCCCTTTCCAATAAGTTGAGGTAGCCGTTGCGTGCCGCCATACCCCGGAATTACGCCCAATGAAACTTCCGGGAGTCCCATTTTGGCGTTGTCGCTCGCTACTCTAAAATGGCAGGCCATAGCCAGTTCTAGCCCCCCGCCCAAAGCAAAGCCATTTATTGCGGCAATAACGGGAGTAGAGAGATTTTCAATAAAATCAAACAACATTTTTTGACCTTTTGCGGCTAATTTTCCACCTTGTTTTTCAGAAAACTGAGCAAATTCCGAAATATCTGCACCCGCTACAAAGGCCTTTTCTCCGCTACCTGTCAGAATAATAACCTTTATGTTCTTATTCTTTTCCAAGTCGCTAAAAACATCATGTAATTCCCCAATCGTCTCTTTGTTCAGTGCATTTAACTTGTTTGGACGGTTAATAGTAATCGTTGCTATGGAATGCTCTTGTGTACTAATAATTGTATTGTAAGACATGCGGTACGTATTGATTTAAATTAATGTTTTAGTTCTTTCGGAAATTTCACATTAAACACGGTACCCTTATTAGTTTGGGAAGTAAAATCAATACTCCCTTTATAGGTTTCCACGATGTTCTTTACCATGCCTAGACCTAGTCCCATACCGCTGTTCTTTGTTGTGAATTTAGGTTCAAATATTTTTTCCCTATTAATTTCCCGTATGCCAATACCGTTGTCTGCAACTGATATTTTTACATAATCACCCTCACTGGCAACGGAAACCAGGATTCTTGGTAAAGGGACTTCAGGAACGGCTTGAATCGCATTTTTAACTAAATTGGTGACCACACGAATCAATTGTGTCCGGTCTAATTTGGCAATGATTTCATCTTCATCCGTTATAAAGTGAATGTAATCTTCGTTGAATATATCCAAAGCTAGTTTAACGATTTTAACTACATTCAGGGTCTCGTTCTGTTGTGCTGGCATTTCGGCAAAATTAGAAAATGCCGAGGCAATGCTACTCATGGTATCAATCTGCTGTATCAGCGTATTGGAATACTCTTTTAATTTTTCTTTTATGTTAGGGTCATTGGGGTCGAATTTACGCTCAAAACTTTGCACCGTCAAGCGCATGGGGGTTAGTGGATTTTTAATTTCATGGGCTACCTGTTTTGCCATTTCTCGCCATGCCTGTTCCCGTTCACTTCTGGCAAGTTTAACGGCACTCTGTCCTAGTTCATCGATCATTCGATTGTACGATGAAATCAGTTTCTCTATTTCCTCTCCAGGACTATCAATACGTATTTTTTCGTTATTTCGGTTCAAGTTAGTGCGTTCCATCATGTTGGAAATGGTCTCTAAAGATCGAGTGATATATTTGGATATTACAAAAGCCAAGGCTATGGCCATGATTAACATTAAGAGATATACCCCCCCCAAACGCATTAAAAACTCCCGTAATTCTTTATCGTTAAAGGAATTATCCTCGAAATAGGGCAAGTTTAAAATCCCTATGGGCTTGAATTTGAGATCTAGAATAAAGGTGTAGGAGGATTGATAGGTATCTCCGGCTGCGGAATTTTCCTGCACATAGCGCTTGTCTGCACTGGCTTCAAGCGTATTTAGGATTTCTGGGGCTATGCATAGTGATATAGGGTCGTTTCCAAACTTAGGTCTAGAACTTTTAATCAACGCCCCATCCAAGGTGTACAGGTTGAAGTTCATGTTCTGAACTACAGCAATCTCATAAATATCTTCCATAAAGATGAGTCCCAAGTTGGCCTCGGTAACCGGGTAGGTAGTCTTTGCAATGGTAAGATCTATACTTTGTCTTATTTGCTCTTCCTTGCGTTCCATTCTATTCTGATGGTAATCCACATTTATTTCACGAAACTGATAGATAGTAATGCCCAAAATCAATACAGAGGCGATCAATACCAATAAGATCATTGAAATAAAAATCCGGGACCGTAAGGATAGTTTCTTTAGCAAGTGTATGGTCTTTCGTTCAAAGTTAGCAAATATCGCACCAAAGTGGCTTGCATTTACGTATGGATAGCAGTCTTAGGTTTTTGGACTTTTTACCATTACGAAATGGAAGTTAATAGTCAAATGTACTGCCTCTTATAGCGCCCTAACTTTTAAGGCGTTTAGGTCTTTTCAAACTACGGGCAATACTTAGCTCATCAACTTAACAGCATCTTTTGCAAAATAGCTTGCGATGATATTGGCACCTGCTCGTTTAATCGAAATCAATTGTTCCATCATTACAGCATCGTGGTCCAGCCAACCTCTTTCCGCTGCTGCTTTGAGCATGGCATATTCTCCCGAAACTTGATATACGGCTACAGGTACATCTACTTCGTTCTTTATTTCGCGAACAATATCCAAATAGCATAGACCCGGTTTTACCATAACGATATCTGCACCTTCGTCAATATCCTGCTGTGTTTCGCGAATGGCTTCGAACCTATTGGCAGAGTCCATTTGATATGTTTTTTTGTTCTTAGGTACATTTTTCATGTCTACGGGAGCAGAATCCAAAGCATCGCGAAAGGGTCCATAAAACGCACTAGCATATTTGGCGCTATAGCTCATAATACCCGTATTCGTATATCCTTCGTCTTCTAAGGCTTCTCTGATACTTAGAATGCGACCGTCCATCATATCGCTGGGGGCTACAAAATCGGCTCCCGCTTTGGCGTGGGATACACTCATTTCTGCCAACACCTCCACGGTTTCATCGTTCAATATTTGTCCGCCTGCCACAATACCATCGTGTCCGTAGGAAGAGTAAGGATCCATGGCCACATCGGTCATAACCAACATATCTGGACACGCATTTTTAACCGTTTTGATAGCCAATTGCATTAAGCCATGGTCGTTTAAGGCTTCGGAACCGGCATTGTCTTTTAGATTATCTGGTACTTTTACAAAAAGTAGCACCGCACAAAGGCCCATATTCCAGAGTTCTTTCACTTCTTTTTCTAGGGTATCCAAACTTAAGCGATAGTAATTGGGCATGGATGGTATTTCCTCTTTTACGCCTTTACCTTCAACTACAAATAACGGCACCAAGAAATCACTTGGCGTAAGGATAGTCTCGCGCACTAAATGGCGGATGGCAGTTGAATTTCTAAGTCTACGATTTCTTATAAGTGGGTACATGCTGTGAGTTTATATGTGAGTCTAAAGCTTTTATTTTTAGCATTAAATTCTTTGCAAATATAAGGTAAGCCTTACTATTTTGCGATTAAAGCAACCTTGCTAACCGCGTAATTCTCGTTTTGGAGAGGCACTTGCCCCCGCAGACCAATTTATCCTTTGCCTTTCTTGGCTGGTCTTAGTTTCTTTTCAGAAATAGACATGACCCTACTTTTCCTTGGGTATGTTTGATCCTTAACTCCGAGTTGCGTTTTTCTGAAAGTCCGACAGTTTCCCAAATCAAGACACCTATCTCATTCACAGGAAATGATTTTATATCCTTTATCGAAATATGTCTTATGAGCTTTTCTATTTAATTTTAGAGTTCCGCTTGTTCGTTCCGCGCCGCGATTAAAGCCAAAGTTTACATGTTTTGAATAAACAGCAATATGACAAAAAGTATCTTTTAGCTTTTGAGCACACTATGGCTATGGCATTAAAATTATCCGAAATCAATTCGTTTGCCTTTGGCACCAAGCCCGTAATGAAGTTTCGTAATTTCAAGGTCAAGTCTTGAATCCTACCCTCATAAGTTGCTATGCATATTGCGAGTGCTGGGTGTGGTTTCATTTTTTGTTTTATTAAGCCGTTGCAGATGAGCGCGACATTCTTGATAAGGTTTTAATAAGCAGAGGCTACCCATTTTTATAGTATACTGGTTTATAAATCCTTTTCATACGTTCAATTTTTATCGACTCTCCAAGAACTCTTTCGCTTCTATTATATGGATGGGGGTTTGATAATAGGATCAACTTTTTTTAAGTCGAAAACTTCAAGACTCGAGTTGCTATTTTGCTCAAAGGGTTTTTTGAGCACCGGACCTCTGTTCTAAAATCGAATTTAATAGGAGTAGTAGCGCTTTCATTGAGGGATGCTTATATCTCAAATATCCTCCAAGTCAAATAATATTTTTTGGGACATATACTCCATTAGCCGCTACAATCTTAAACTTAAAAAACCTCAGATTGTAACAAAAACAATATCTTGACACTAATTTTCTAAATTTAGGATAACCATCAAACGCGATAACTATGCTCTCCATTACAGATTTGAATAAGACTTACCCTAACGGAACAGAGGCTTTAAATAATGTGAACCTTGAAATAGGTAAAGGAATGTTTGGTCTTTTAGGGCCTAACGGGGCAGGTAAATCGACCTTAATGCGTACCATCGCTACCTTGCAAAATGCAGACAGCGGGAGTATTATTTTTGATGGCATCGATGTTTTTGATGCTCCAGATGAGCTTCGAAAAGTACTAGGATATTTGCCGCAAGACTTTGGAGTCTATCCAAAAGTATCTGCGGAAATGATGTTGAATCATATAGCTAAGATAAAAGGCATACAAAAGAAGAGCGACCGGGCTTCCTATGTATCGGATTTACTCAATAAGGTCAATCTCTATAAATTTAGGAAACGAAATCTAGGGGATTACTCCGGAGGAATGCGACAACGCTTTGGGATTGCACAGGCCTTAATCGGAAACCCAAAACTAATTATTGTAGATGAGCCTACAGCTGGTTTGGACCCCTTAGAACGAAATCGTTTTCATAATTTACTTAGTGAACTTGGGGAGGATGCAGTGGTCATACTTTCCACTCATATTGTAGATGATGTTGTGAATTTATGCGCCAATATGGCTGTTTTTGACGAAGGAAGTGTACTTGTACAAGGACATCCACAAGAGCTATCTAATACATTGAATGGTAAGGTGTACCGAAAAAATATAACTAAAGATGACATAGAAAAATACCAATCGGAATACACCGTGTTGTCCACCTACCTAAGAAGCGGAAATTTTAATGTAAACGTGTACAGTGATACCCATCCAGGAGAAGGTTTTGAGCCCGTAAACAACGATTTGGAAGATTTCTATTTCTATAGCATTAACCAGCCTCAAACCGTATAGTCATGATAGATATTTTCTTGTTTGAGTTGAAATATAGACTTCGAAGGCCAGCGACCTACATATATGTTTTTATCATGTTTCTAATTCCGTTGCTGTTGGCCGTGTTCGATAAATCAATTACTGCGCAATTTACCAATAGTCCTAATGCTATTGTAGGAGTTCTAGGAGGCATGAGTACTTTAGCATTGTTCTTTTATGCTGCTATAATGGGTGTGCCGGTTTTTAGGGATGAGGAACATAAGACTGCACAAACCTATTTTACCTTTCCGGTTTCAGAAAAGAATTATATCCTTGGTCGATTTTGGGGAAGCTTTACGATAGTAACTTTGATGAATCTAGCTGCTGTTTTGGGAGCCATAATAGGATTTGGTTTAGGTGCTTTCTTAGATAGACCGGACTATGGGACGTATACCGATTTTAATTTTTGGTCTTATTTCCTGCCTTTTGTGTACTTACTAACGTTTAATGCATTTTTTATTGGGAGTCTCTTCTTTAGTTTAATGACCTTTTTTAAACGAATGCCAATTTTATACTTAGGAGGTATTCTAATTTTGTTGGCTACAATTGTTTCGGGGCAGTTGGTCGCGAAGTTAGATACGGAATGGCTTAGTATTTATGTAGATCCTTTTGGAAGAAATGCGCGCGGATTTTTAACGAAGTATTGGAGCATAAGTGAACTGAATACAATGCAATTGTCGCTTACGGGTAAGTTTTTAGTTAATAGGCTATTATGGTTAGGTATTGGTGTGGCTATATTTTTTGTGACCCTTTTCAAATTTTCCTATAAAGGATTTTTGTCATCCAAGAAGAAAAAGACATCCAAAGAGGATAATGAAGTGTTTGAAGCCAATGGTTTAACGAGTATTGTCCAGTCCTATTCCAGAAAGGCACAACGTGATAACCTTTGGTCCTTAAGCAAAATCGAATTTTTATCCATCGTAAAGGAATCGGTCTTTTTGGTCTTGATAATCATCGGTATTTTAATTGCGGGCTTTGTAGCCTATCAATCCAATCAGATATATGGTACGCCATCAGTACCGCTAACGCGTTATATGGTGGTTCAAATTGCGGGTGGAATATCTCTCTTCTCTGTGATTATTCTCATTATTTATTCGGGCGAAGCGGTACATAGATCGCGCAAGAACAAGACCTTTGAGTTCTATGACGCCCTGCCTGTTAGCAACAGTACCTTGTACCTGTCCAAAATCACTGCACTCGTGGGGGTGGCCCTAGTATTGACTTTACTAGGAATACTTGTTGGGATATTATACCAAACGTTTAATGGATATTTCAACTATGAGCTGGGCATGTACTTTACATATAATTTCGCAAAAATATTTCCAGGGTATTTGACTACATTGTTGCTTGCCTTTTTTATCCACGTACTGGTAAATAATAAATTTCTAGGACATTTTATTGTTGTGGCTATTTATATAGGGGTGCCGCTTCTAATGACCTTAGCTTTTAAAACCAGTAATCCTTTGATAATTTTTGGAGGGGTGCCAGGTAGTTTTTTAAGCGATTTAAATGGATTCGGTCATTACCTCTATGGCGAATTTTGGTTAAATCTATATTGGATTCTGTTTACGTGTATTTTAGCCACTATGGGTAAAATATTTTGGAATCGAGGCTTCTTTTCGTCCGCTAAGGAACGGTTAAAATTAGCAAGGCAACGGTTAACAGGAAAGACGATAGCTTATACCTTATTCTTTGTAGTTACTTTCATTTCTGTTGGGGCCTATAGCTTTTATAATTTGAAGGTTTTGAATCAGTTGGAGGATGGGGATTATAGTGAAAAGTTATCTGCTGATTCCGAAAAGGAGTATGGGAAGTATATTGATAAACCACACTTTCAAGTAATAGACCTAAAAGCCAATATCGATATGTATCCAGGCGAACGAAAAATAGACGCCCAAGGGGTATTCACGGTTATCAATCCGTCAGAACAACCCATAGATACTGTTTTAATGGAAATTAAGTTTCCAATTTCCGATACTAGGATTGACAAGGTCATCTATAACGGAAAAGAAATTATGCCGTTCTTGAGCGACACCCTATACCGATTGTTTATATACAAACTGCCCGAAGCTTTGCAGCCAAAAGATACTGCCAATTTAGTTATCGAAACCAAAGTACGAACGCATGGTTTTACCATGGATACAGAAACGGCTATTTTAGACAATGGCACGTTTTTCAGGAATGCAATATTTCCATCATTTCATTATGATAGGGCCTTATCTGATAATGGGGTCCGTAAAAAATATGGGCTAGAAGAATTGGATTTCTTATATCCGCCAAGAACGGATACAATGGCGCTTAAGAAGAATTTATTCAACGAGGATGCCAACTATATGAATTTTGAGGCCACGCTGAGCACTACCAAGGGTCAGATAGCAATTGCGCCGGGGATACTAACCAAAAAGTGGGAGGAAGGCGACCGTAGTTACTATACCTATAAATTAGAAGAGAAATCGGATTACTTTTTCAACTTCGTGTCCGCCGATTATGATGTAGTAACAAACGAGTGGATAGCCCCAAGTGGAAAAATAGTAGCTATTGAGATTTATCACTCACCAAAGCACAAGGGTAACCTAGGGTACTTTGTCAAAGGGATAAAAATTTCATTAGATTATAATTCCAAAAATTATTTGGAATACCCTCATTCGGTAATTCGTGTTATAGAATTTCCGGCCCATTCCAATTTTGCACAGTCCTTTGCTACCACCATTCCATATTCTGAGGATTTTGGATTTGTAGCAGACTTCACAAAAGAACAGGATTTTAATTATGCATTTAGAGTCACTTCGCATGAAGTTGCGCACCAATGGTGGGGCCACATTGTTACCCCGAGTAAGACGTCAGGAGCTAATATTATCTCTGAAACTTTGGCAGAATACGTGTCGCTCATGACCATGAAGCAAGAGTATGGCGAAAACGGCATCAATGTCTTTTTAAAGAATTCTTTGGATACCTATTTGTCTAGTAGGCAGTTTAGTTTTAAGCCAGAACGATCGTTGATGGATGTAGAAACTGGTCAGTATATTTGGTATGAGAAAGGGTCTATGATTATGTACGATTTACAGGATGTTGTGGGGGAAGACGTCGTAAATACTGGACTTAAGAACTTCTTGCTGGAATTCAAGTATTTTGAAAAAGGACGCTACGCCAGTTCTGAAGATTTGTATAACGCACTCTATGCCGTTACGCCAGATTCTTTAAAATATAAAGTAGACGACGGATTTAAGGAAATAGTCCTTTATGAAAATAGGGTCATAGATGCCAAAACAAAAGTTTTGGATAATGGCAAATGGGAAACCACCTTTACCGTAAATTCCAAGAAAATCTATTATGATGATAGCGGTAAGGAAAAAGAAGTTGATGAGAAAAAGAATTTGGTAGATGTTGGCCTTTTTGGAGAAGATGAAACCAATGATGATGGCATTACCATCAAGAATCCGTTTTTCTTTGAGCTAAAGTGGCTTTCTACCGGAGATAATACTTTTACTATTATTACGGACGAAAAGCCTTCAAAAGTAGGAATTGATCCCTACAACAAGCTTATAGATCGCAATTCTGACGATAACTTAAAGTCGGTGGAGGAGTAGGAACAATAAGGGATAGCAAAATATATATAATTAAGGGTAGTTTAAACTGCCCTTAACTATATATATATCACCAACTAAATAACAAACGGCGTTCCCTGATATTTTTACCCGTTCTCCTAGAAATTCGCAGTTTAGATGTCCACCACGTAAGGACAGTTGTTTTGCTATCAATGTTGTCTTTGCCAATTCTTTTGCCCAGTACGGAACAAGTGTCGTATGTGCCGAACCTGTAACCGGATCTTCCGGAATACCACAGTTAGGCGAAAAGAAACGCGATACGAAATCCACCTCGCTTCCTTGTGCTGTAACAATGATTCCACGGCAATCTAATTTGTCTAAAAGATGAAAATTAGGGCGTATTCCTTCAATCTGCTCTTGGGTTTCATAGATCAACATATAATCTGTATTGCCTTTAAATGTTTTTATTGGGTTTAAACCAATGGCTTCGTTAATCGCGGTAACAGTCTCAATAATAGTTATTTCATCTGTCGGAAAATCCATGGTCATACTTTCATCAGTATTTTTTACAACGCGTAATTCTCCACTTCTAGGAGAAATAAACCGAATAGTATTTTCAGGATGTCCATAGTATTTAAAAAGTGTGAAAGCGGCAGCCAAGGTGGCATGCCCGCATAGGTCTACTTCCAATTCGGGTGTAAACCATCTCAATTCATAAGCGTCCCCGTTGGGAACGGCAAAGGCAGTTTCAGCAAGATTATTCTCTGCTGCGATGTGTTGCATTAGCGTGTCTGGTAACCAATTGGGTAAGATGCAAACTGCAGCTGGGTTTCCACCAAAAATGGTATCCGTAAAAGCGTCTATTTGATATATTTTCTGCTTCATAATTACTTGACTATTGATAAACTGCTCATTCTTTTTCTTTGGACTTGGTTACAATTGCTTTCAACCGCTCCTTTCGTAAGGCAGCTTCTTTTTTGAGCTTGTTTTTCTTACGATCCATCAACTTGCTATGTTTTGCTTTATTGACAGTGTTCTTTGCT
>JBLHNI010000022.1:0-18453 GCA_047650615.1 Maribacter sp. | reverse complement strand
ACTAGTTCAAGGCGGTACCCCTGCCCATAAGGGACTTGCACCCTCTAGATGAATTAGCTACCTTTCTGTAGCTAAAAAAAACGCCCATACTGCGCGCGCATTGTGTATAGTGCATAGCCCCCTGCGGGATGCTACGACGCCATACACGGAACGTTGGTAACAATTTTGATATTTAAGAAGCTATAATATGAAAGATAAAAATCCATCATCAAGAATAGGTAATTTAGTAGTTTTAATAGGACTCCTTTTAACATCGTTCAGCTTTACAGTTTTTATCGGCGGAAATTCACAAATTATTGTTGCTGTAATTGGCGTATTATTAGCTATTTATGGTTTTTACTTACTCCGAAAGGCGAAAAGGCTGCGGTCGGAGTAAACTAACCCTTTTAATTAAGCTTATTGTTAATTATCTAAGCTAAGGATTTAAACATTTAGACTTAAGAAGCGTATTTTTTCTAAGCAGCGATATCTTTATTTAGTATCTAGCTAAAGCTCGAAATCGCTCTTCTTTTTAAATTAATTGATTATTCTAAATATCTTATCTTCAAACTAAATACCAAACATATGAGCTCGGACGTTGCAAGTAATGCTAAAAAAAAGGTTTACAATAAAAAAATATGAATTTGGTAGCATAAGAAATATCGATTACAAAAGGAACAACCTAACTTCATATACCGCATAATAATTTTACGATAATGCAAGCCAAATAATAATTTAGCGGTACGCGTTAAGGTAAAAAAGCTATTGTTATTTTTTAGTAAGCACAGCAAAAGCAAATTGCAAAATCATTTGCTCAATTTGAGCTAATTTATCTTCACCACGAATACTGGACAACCTTGGTAAATGGGTAGAATAGTAAATCTGATTATGTGCCATATCTGTTAAAGTGCTAGCAAGACTTGCAGAATAACTAAATGAGGGGTTTACTTCAGATATGATTGTTGTGAGTTTTGATATCAAGTCTTTATGACTTTTAAAAACACCATTATCATTTGCTTTATCAACCTCATTAAAATGAAGAGATTTTACACCTTCAATTACAACAAGTTTATGTAATAGGTTCTCGTTTATGTATGCGGTAATATTTGATTCTTCGGTAGCATAAAGTAACTCGTGAATTGCGCTACGTAACCTTTCTTTTGCATCTTTAATATTAAGTGTATGTATATCCATAAGATAATGCACCCATTCCCAATACCAACAATTTAACCACATAAGTAGTTTTTGCTTGTTTTCAAAATATCTATAAATAGAAGTCTCGGCAGATTTCATTTGTATTGCCAGTCTTTTAAAATTGAACTGCTCGAAGCCAACTTCTAACATCACCTCAATCGCATTTTGTAACAACTTACGGCCAAAATTCGTTTGTTGCGGATCTTTTAAATACAATTCGTCTGCTATCACAAACTTAATTTCCTGTATCATTTTTTTTTCAAAGATAACCAAATTGTTAATACAACTCTTTTTAAGGATAATATAACAATCTTTAAGGATAGTTTAACTATCATATTAAAAACTAAAACTATCTTTGCGTTTTGATTTTAAATTCTTATACCAATGAAAAAAAATCTTAGTCTTATTTACATCGTATTATTATGCCTGTCTTTACCTATTGTTATGTATGCTCAGGACGACGAAAAAACACAAACTTTACTCGGCGGTAAAAAATTGGTAAACACCGAGAATTTAGGAATTTTTATTACGCCTTCCTATGGGTTCACTCAAATGGACGGCAGTTCTGCCTCACTTTTTAACCTCAGAGGTGGCGTTAGTTGGAATGAAAAATTATCTTTTGGTGGTTATATTGCTACATCTCTCAACCAAATTAATCCTGAAAGTGAAAAGATACAAGGCATTTATATGGATTACTGGTCCGTAGGTGGTTTTGCGGAATACACGCTACATGCGGACAAGTTATTTCACGTTTATTTCCCTGTTTATATAGGTTACGGTGAAGTCGGGATGGACAACGATGCTGGGCTAGGTGATGCTACTTTTTTTCAAATTGTACCTGAAACTTTGCTTGAAGTGAACGTTCACAAAAATGTGCGTTTTAACTTAGGTGCAGGTTACCGCTTTGAAGGCGATATGGAATATAGAAATTTTAACCAAGCAGACCTATCAGGAATTACAGGCTACGTTGGACTTAACATAGGTCTTTTAATATAGGCATATAACTCACAAAAAACAGTATTAATCACTAAATATAGGTATGATGAAAAAAATAATAATGATAATGTTTATAGGGGTAGGTCTTTTATCCTGTGACTCTGACGATGATAATAATACAAACCCACCTATAGATGGTGCTGTCACCTTAGCATTGTTAGAGGAGTCTTTTGTTGCTTCTAATGGCTTGACGATAGCGCTATTTATTGAAGATGGTGACGATAAGACTAGTTTATTTAGTAATTACGTATTTGTCTTTAACAATAACGGTACGGTAATCGCTTCAAATGCCAATCAAGATGTGAGCGGAACTTTCAATGTTTTTGAAGATGATAATAGGTTTGAATTAGCCTTAAATTTTCCATCGAACCCTGAGTTTTCAGAACTTAATGACGACTGGTATTTTGTTATGGAAAATGATAGCAATATAAGATTTGATGACGATGACGATGATGATGGTGACGGTGATAATATAATCGTGTTTCAGAAATAGACTCTAAACTAGTCGTGAATCTAAAGCTATGTTGATGATAATCAACATAGCTTTTTGTATATAAATGGTTGGTTATTTTAAATTTATTAATGTATTTATTGGAATAGGGAATTAAGCTAATGTGTAAATACTATATAGGAGATAATTACGGACATTAGCTTTTTAGGAGCTTTTTAGTTATTCATTTTTGCACTTATCGTAAACGGAATTTGTCTTTTCATTTTGTAAAAATCAAAGAACAAAGAAGAAGCCTATATGAAAGCAAGTATGATTTTTAACTTGAATGAGGTGATTATCCATTTAGGAGTAATAATTGCTGAAATTTTAGTAGCTTGGTGGAGTTCCAATAAACCTGATTTGATTATCGGAACAATCGTCTTTGTGTTGGTAATACAAGGAGCGTTTCGGATACTGTAATTTAGTAATTGAGCAGAAAGCAGTACATACAATAATGTTTATAAAACATAGATGTTACATTCTTTCCGAGAGATTTTTAAGTATTTTAAAATATTATCAAATTTTTAAATTTAGCTTTTTGAAAGATAAAAAAACAAAAAGATTTGCCTAGTTTTTGACGGAAAGACAAGTATCTTTCTACATGAAACGACTCATAAACGAGACGTTAGAAATAAGCATTATGAAACATACCTATCTATTTAGTATCATTTTCCTATTCATTTTTATGAACGCTACCGATGCTAGTGGTCAAACCTATGCCCGAAATGGTCTTGTTGCTTCAAGTAGTAAAGTAGCATCTGAAGCAGGAATCGATATCCTGAAAAAAGGAGGTAATGCTATTGATGCTTCTGTTGCAACTGCTTTCGTACTAGCTGTTACGCACCCATCGGCTGGAAATATTGGCGGAGGTGGATTTCTAGTTTTTATGGATGCTACAGGAAGCGCAACCACCATTGATTTTCGGGAAAAAGCACCTCTAAAAGCATCTCCGGAGATGTTTCTTGATAACGCCGGAAACCTTGCAAAGGGGATTAATCATGCCGGAAGAGAAACAACAATCAATCATATTGGAGCAAAGTCAATAGGTGTTCCGGGTACTGTAGCGGGTCTGTATCTTGCTCATCAAAAATATGGCAGTCTACCTTGGGCAGACTTGGTTCAACCGGCCATCAAAATAGCAGAAGATGGCTTTCCTCTAACCTGGAGTTTATTTGAACGAGAAACTAATTTTGAGGCCAATTCGCCTATTCCATTTTTAAAAGAGTACTTCAAAAAGGACGGTGGTGAGCTCACACAGTTTGGAGAACTTTGGAAACAACATGAGCTGGCTAATACGCTATCAGAAATTAGAGATCATGGTAAGGATGGTTTTTACAAAGGGGTAGTCGCAAAAGAAATAGTCAAATTCATGAAGGAGAATGGTGGTATCATAAGCCTAAAAGATCTTAAGCGCTATACTGCCGTAGAAAGGAAAGCTTTAAAAGGAACTTATAAAGACTATGACATCTACTCCATGGCACCACCAAGCTCAGGAGGTGTGGCCCTTATTGAAATGATGAATCTTATGGAATTGGCAGACCTAGATGCCATCGAATTCAACTCTACCGCCTATGTTCATTTGCTAGCTGAAGTCATGCGAAGGGCTTTTGCAGATAGAGCAGAACATTTAGGAGATGCCGATTTTAATGAAGATATTCCCTTAGAAAAGCTTACTTCTAAAGCATTTGCCAAAAAGCGATTTGAAAATATTGATATGGCTAAGGCATCTGTTAGCGACGCTACTAAATTTGGACAGCTGTATGATGGCAGTAGTACCACGCATTTTTCTGTGGCTGATGCATACGGCAATGCGGTGTCATTAACCTACACCCTAGAAAATAGCTATGGCTCAGGAATGGGTTCAGATAAACTAGGTTTTATCTTTAATAATGAAATGGGTGACTTTAATCCCGTATCTGGCAACACTTCTACTACGGGCCAAATTGGAACAAATCCGAACCTTATCCAACCTGAAAAAAGGATGCTGTCAAGCATGACACCCACCATCGTGGCGAAAGATGGCAAGCCGTATCTTATCATCGGTAGTCCAGGAGGACGAACCATTATTAACACCGTTTTCCAAACTGTGTTAAATGTTATAGGCTATGATATGCAAGTTGATAAGGCCATTGAAGCCATGAAAATTCATCATTCTTGGTTGCCGGATAGCATACAATATGAAAGAGATTTATTATCTCCTGATACTAGAAAAGCACTAGAAGCAATGAATCATAAGCTTGTCCCTGCTAATAGATTGGGCGTGTTGATGGGAATTCAAATAGATGTAAAAAATAATATCATGATAGGGGCTTCCGATTCTTCAAGTCCGGATGGGGCTGCGATAGGATATTAACTATTGCTAACTACACCAAACTGCATTCCAAGGTAGTTTAGCTCAAGGTTTTGCTTCATTACAAGCGCCAATATCCAATGGTAATATTCTTAAGAAAAATACGATAGTATGGGTTACGCTACAATACCTCTGTTTAAAGGTGTAGTTAGGGTTTTTTATAAATAACCCCATCTTTCATAACAAAAGGAACTTCTTTCATCGCCGAAATATTTTTTAATGGGTTGCCCTTTACAGCGATAATATCAGCCAGGTATCCTTTCTCGAGTTTTCCTAATTGGTTAAGATGGAAGGTTTTTGCATTTCCAGTCGTTGCCGATTTAAGCACGTCCAAGGGCTGCATACCGTAGGCTACCATAAGTTCCATTTCTCTGTAGTTTTCTCCATGTGGAAAAACACCAACATCACCTCCAAAAACAACGTTCACCCCAGAATCTAAGGCTAGTTGAAAAGTCTTCTTTTTATTTTTGATGCGTTCAGGATCAGGTTCTATACCTTTTTTCCAACCACCATAACGGGTAATGGCATCGCCTGCCGCCAAAGTTGGGCAGTATCCTATACCTTTTTCTTTCATTAGTTTAAAAATCTCCAACGTGCCGCCATCGCCATGTTCAATAGTCTCTACGCCAGCGGCTATAGCTCTTTTCATACCTTCTGGGGTACTAGCATGGGCCACTACATATTTGCCTGCACTGCTAGCGGTTGCGACCAGTGCATCCAGCTCCTTTTGTAAAAAGGTAGGTTGTGAGTCGGCACCTGGTGTCCATCGATAGTCGGCGTATACCTTAATCAAATCTACACCATTACCCATTTGTCTTCGAACCGTTTCAATAAGAGGTCCTTCTCCGCTCGCCGGTTCTGCTCCCAAAGGCACAGTTACCCCGTCATGAAAACCCTTTGGGCCATAGGCACCTGTAGCCACGATTGCTGGCCCGGCCACTAATAATCTAGGACCAGGGATGATACCATTGTCTATGGTTTTCTTTAAATATACATCTGTGTAACCGGCTCCTTCGGCACCTAAGTCACGCATGGTAGTGATTCCCGCTTGTAAGGATTTTTGGGCGTGTACCGTTCCTCTAATGGCTCGCTCTACGGGGGATTCTTTAAGCACTTGATCGTTCCATGAGGTTTCGTTGTACGGATGCAGTAATAAATGGGAGTGCCCTTCGATGATACCGGGCATCAAGGTTGTCCCGTCTAGGCGAAGGGTCTTGGTCCTCTTAGGTGCTTTTAATCCCGATAAAGGGCCAGCATAGGTAATACTGTTATGCTCTACAAGAACTACCCAATTTGCATGTATTTCACTGCCGTCGAACACGTGTTCTGGTTGCAGTACCGTTTGGGCGCTACTTAGCTGTAAAACTAAAAACACCCCTATTAAAAGTGATTTATTCATGTGCTGCTTTAATGTTTATCGTTGGCTAAAGATTCCAGTTATTTATTTAGGTTGTTAATTTCCCAAACAGTACCTTTTTTAATGACCATGTGAATATTCTGGGTCTGAGAAATATCATCAAGAGGATTTCCATTTAGAATAACGATGTCCGCTATACTATTAGCTTTTAACTGTCCATAATCAGTCTCTTTTTTTAAGAATCGTGCGCCGTTATAGGCTGAAGTTTTTAGCGCTTCCAGCGGAGATATCCCAGTTTTTACCAACTGCTCTAGTTCCTTATGTAAGGAAATTCCGGGATAGGTATACGAATTAAAAGCACCACTGTCCGAACCTGCCAAAAGTCCAACACCTGCATCGTGAAGAGATTTAGTGAGTTCGCCAAAAAACTCTTGCAGGGCCTTACGGTCCTTCGTTTGTTCTTCACTCGCTTTTAGGGCACGTTGTATCCTTCCTTCGTAGGTTTTTACAATACCAATATCCATGTATTTTAAATACGCATCGTTTTGGTGGTCTGTTTCGTCCAGATAACTCAACGTTTCCCCAATGTGCAGTGTGGGTACAACATAAACATTATTGCCCTTTAGATTTGCAAAGGTTTTTTGAGCTACACTATCCGTATAACTAGCCATCAGTAAAGGCATAGCATCCCAAAAACCGATTTCTTTCTGAATCAATCGAGCTGTTATTTCCTTTTCTTGTGCCGAAGCTCCCTTCATAATGTAATATAAATGCTCAACCGCATCTACTCCAGCGGAAATGGTTTCATCCAAGGTAACGGTAAAAGGCATGTGTCCTGACGTGATTAAACCACGTTGCTCGGCTGCTTTGATGGTATTCAGATAGTTTCCCCCCGTAATACGACTATCATATAGCTTTACAAAATCAACAGGTATACTTTGTAGTGAATCCAAGGCTATAGCGATATCAATCTTGTTGGTGACCTCAAGAGAACCTGCCCACGTGCCATTTGGTCCGTCTATCTTTGGTCCGGATGTGAATATTGTAGGGCCCATAAGATCACCGGAAGCGATGCTGTCTCGCCAAGCCACTACAGCAGCAGTTAAATCCCCGCCTGCATCCCGTACCGTAGTGATGCCATTTGCTATATATAAGTTGAGAAATTCTTTATTTGCAGCGATTAACGAATCTCCACCTCTGAAATGAACATGATTGTCCCAAAAACCGGGTAAGATATACTGGTCGGTTACATCGATTACTTTGGTCGCGGATATAGTTTCGTCATCGTTTGGAAGTATTAGTTTTTCAATTCTTCCATCGGTTATCAGAATATCTTTAAGGGTAATATACCCAGTTTCAAGGTCAATGACATTTCCGTTTTTTAAAATGACGTCGTACGTCAAGGTGTTTTCTTTTTTACATCCAAAAAAAAATAATAGTACGAAAAGCATACTAAGGCAAGAAAAAGAAAAACGACCCATAAATTTAGCTAAACGTGATACTGGAAAGGTAAAAAATTTACCGATTTATAACTCTTCTAATGCCGATAAAAACTAGAATAAATGCCGAATAGCCTATAAAGAAAGGGATAATGTACCGATCAAGACCTAGCACCAGCATAACACCAATGATCAGTAACTGGAAACCTAGTCCAAAAGTAGATACTGCTGTCATTAACCATCCTGGAAGATGATGACCATCCACTGCTTTGCCATCCAGAGAATAAATGATGCGGTCAAATACTCCGTATAGAACCGTATATAGCGAAAATAAGATATTCACATTACGTTGGCTTTCTCCCTTAAGTGCCTTGGGTGTCGCCGTCTCAAACACTCTACTCGTAGTATCTCCTTGATGTTTATTTCTTAGGATTACATAGTAATAGTTATACAAGGTACCTTGGAGTTGTATGCCAAAAAATGCTATTAAAGTGAACCATATAGAACCTTCAGTTACGTACCAGATGGTGATTAATATCAGCAGGTTTAGAATGATGTCGGAAACCGAATCTAGATATCTACCGGTATGTGATGGGGTGTTTTTTACTCGTGCCAGTTCGCCATCGGCAGCATCCAAAATAGATTTTAATAGTAAAAAGAACAAAGTAGCCCAATAGTATTGGTGTAAAAGACAGGTTATGGCTATTATCCCTGCTATTACAAACATAATAGTTACGTGTATAGGGGTGAAGGAAGTGTCTTTTAGAGATTTTGCAATAACTTTTGCAACAGGTCTACCGTAATCCGATAAATCCAAGAATTGGTGTTCCTTGGGTAATTTTGACATGTGAATCGAACTTGAACGGAAAACCAATAACGGATACACGCTGGCTTGGTACACCTTTAAAATCCGACACAAAAATAAGACTAATTTTACAATTCGCTAACATTGAAATCTGATTGATTTTTTGTTCTCGGCGTAACCCTTTTAACCAAGATGTTTTTTTTCTTTAACATAGAACTAAA
This sequence comes from Maribacter sp., assembly GCA_047650615.1. Classification (GTDB taxonomy): domain Bacteria; phylum Bacteroidota; class Bacteroidia; order Flavobacteriales; family Flavobacteriaceae; genus Maribacter. The sequence goes on along the minus strand of JBLHNI010000022.1, from coordinate 9,622 downwards.
GTTTGAGCGTTAAAACTTTTGTTCATTGTATTTCCAATGTGTAGTTTTAACGTTTGTATAATCTGAATGAAGTCGTTTCCCATGAAAAAGAGTTTCCCTATCGTTATCCTGTTATTTGTTTTTTTGATTTTTTCTTGTTCAAGCAAGAGAGAGGGAGCCCCAAAGGTTTTGGTGTTTTCTAAAACTATGGGTTTTAAGCATGCATCTATTCCATCAGGAATTGCGGCTATACATAAGCTTGGAATCGAACACGGTTTTGTTATTGATACGACCAAAAACGCGGAACTATTTACCGAGGAAAATTTAAAACAGTACTCAGCCATCATTTTTATGAGTACCACGGGTAACGTTTTAAATCATTATCAAGAAGCCGCGTTTGAACGTTATATTCAGGCAGGGGGTGGCTTTGTCGGTGTACATGCCGCTGCGGATACCGAGTATGATTGGGGCTGGTACAACAAGCTAGTGGGAGCACAATTTTTGAGTCACCCTAGTGGAACACCTGAGGCTGACTTCCTTGTTACCGACAATGACTTTATCGCCACAAAGCACTTTACAGAAAAGGTCTGGCACAGACCAGATGAGATTTACAACTACAAAAACATCAATCCAGACGTAAACGTTTTAATGACGGTAGATGAATCTACCTATGAAGGTGGTGAAAATGGTAAAAACCATCCGTTTGCATGGTATCATGAATTTGATGGTGGAAGGGCATTTTATACTGGCGCAGGGCATACCGATGAAAGTTATACAGAAGATCTTTTCTTAAAACATTTATTAGGCGGAATTCAATATGCCATAGGTAAAAATGAAAAGCTCGACTATGCTAAGGCTTCCTCTCAAATACCACCGGAAATAGACCGTTTTTCAAAAATCACATTAGCAGATGGAGAATTTTTTGAACCTACGGAGATGACTGTGCTACCCAATAGCGATGTACTAATAGCGCAACGTAGGGGAGAAGTATTGTTGTATAGCGAAGCGACTAAAGAGCTAACCGAAGTGGCCAAACTAGATGTGTATCACAAAACCTTAAATACCCCAGGTGTAAATGCGGAAGAAGGTCTAATGGGATTGCAGAAAGACCCTAATTATGCAACCAACAGCTGGGTTTATTTATATTATGCCCCTACAGGAGACGCAGAAATAAATCGCTTATCCCGTTTTAAATTTTCGGAAGGTGTTTTTGATATGGCTTCGGAACAAGTGATTTTAGATGTAGAAAGTCAGCGAGAAATCTGCTGTCATACAGGGGGTTCTATCGCGTTTGGACCTGATAATCTATTGTATTTATCCACAGGTGATAATTCAACGCCATTTAATGAAAAGGGAGTAAAATATACCAATAGTGGTTATGCGCCGTTAAACGACCTTCCGGGTCATGAACAGTATGACGCGAGAAGATCTTCGGGAAACACCAACGATTTAAGGGGTAAAATCTTGAGAATAAAGGTCAATGAAGATGGAAGTTATGGTATACCCGAAGGAAATTTATTTGTCGTGGGTACGGAGAAAACGAGGCCTGAAATTTATACCATGGGTCACCGTAACCCGTATCGTATATCCGTCGATAGTAAGCGAGGGTATGTGTACTGGGGCGATGTTGGACCAGATGCTAGAGCAGATAGTCTTGAAACAAGAGGACCTAGAGGCTACGATGAAATGAACCAAGCTCGCGAGGCTGGTAATTTTGGATGGCCCTTGTTTATTGGTGATAATAAGCCATACCGTGCCTATAATTACCAGACAGGCGAGTCCGGGGATGCTTTTGACCCTGAGAAACCTATAAATAACTCTAGGTTCAATACCGGTTTAACGGAGTTGCCAAAGGCTATGCCTGCGTATGCGTTCTACCCTTATGCAGCTTCACAAGATTACCCACAGCTAGAGACAGGTGGTAGAAATGCAATGGCGGGACCAACCTATTATTCAGATTTATACGAGGGCACTGAAAAACTACCTAGTTACTATGATGGTAAGGTAATCATCTATGATTGGATGCGCGGTTGGATGAAGGCTATTCATTTGAACAAGGATGGTAGTTATTCTAAAATGGAACCGTTTGCGTCCGATATCGATTTGAATAACCTGATAGATATGGAAGTAGGGCCAAGTGGTAAAATCTACTTGCTTGAATACGGAAGTGGTTGGTTTACAAAAAACGCTGATTCTGGTTTGGGTTACATAGAATATAATAGCGGAAATAGACCTCCCTTGATAAATCAATTAATTGTAGACAAAACGTCTGGCCAATTACCACTATCGGTAAGGGCTACGGTGAACGCAAGAGATCGCGAGAATGATGGTATGACTTATATTTGGGATTTAGGTAATGGGGTTGTTAAGGAAACCACAGATCCTCAAATCGCTCACGCTTATGCCAAAGCAGGAGAGTATAGAATCAAAGTTGAGGTCAAGGATACTGCAGGCGAGTCTGCTAAAAGTAATGGCGTTACCATAGTCGCAGGTAATTCAAGACCAGAGGTTACTATTGATATAATGGGTGGAAATTCCTCTTTCTTTGTTCCTGGGCAAGAGGTGCAATATGCGGTAAGCGTAACGGATCCAGATGGTAATGAGGCTATTGTAGAAGATAATATATTTGTTAGTGTAGATTATTTGGAAGGGATGGATAAAGTGGCCATGTCCTCAGGACATCAACAAGCATCTGCTGAGGTAACGGGTAAAGCACTGTCACAGTCTATGGATTGCAAAACCTGTCACAAAGAAATGGGTGCATCCATAGGACCTAACTATACGGATATCGCTCAAAAATACAAAGGCCAAAAAGATGCCATAGCCTACTTAAAGAAGAAAATAGTTTCTGGTGGAACTGGTGTTTGGGGTGAGGTAATGATGCCGGCACATCCAGGTATTTCTTCCGAAGAAGCTAGGCAGATAGGCATGTACATAAAATCCTTGGCCGCAGGCGGGGTCAAGAAAGTCTCCTTACCGGTAAAAGGAAAGATACGTCCCGAGACTAAAAATCCTGGAGAAATGATGGTGATTACCGCAAGTTATACGGATGAAGGTGCGGAAGGGACCATAGCTCTAACAGGTTCTACCGCTGTAGCTTTATCAAGTAATACGGTTGAATTTTCTAAAGCAACAAATACCAAGGACATGACGGTCGTAACTTTTGGAGGACAAGATTTACTGCTGCTTGCAGGCGAAAAAGGATGGTTTGAAATCGATGACATAGACCTAACCGGGGTTAATATGATCGTGTTGGGCGCTGGATGGCAAGAAGCACCAAAAGCGGTGTATCATTTTGATGTCCGTTTGGATGCTCCTCATGGTTCAATTATTGGGAAAGGTTCATTGGCCGTCCAATCTCCAGGCACACAAGGCGGGGCAATAGTGATGCCTCTTGCTACAAAAACTACTGGAAAACATAAACTTTATGTTACCGGAGCTGTAGAAGCGGGTGGTACGCCTTCTATGTTAGCTATTGTAAATGCAACATTTAACTAATCAAATTATTGTTTTTAGATAGTAAAGCCCGTTTTCGAACGGGCTTTTTGTATTCTTAAGCTTTTTGGATAGGTGCGGTTTTGAAGGTTTTAACACACTACTTCTTGATTATGGATAAATCCTGCTGAACATTTTAATGTCTTCAAAATTGTTACTAGTCGAATTTTATCTGTGTTCATAGTATTTTGTTGTTAATTTTAAGGGTATAAAAAAGGTTCACTATAGCTATGAAACTCAATACGTATATAACAACGAAGGATTTTTTAAGGGGAGTCACCGTATTTTTTTTTATCATTCTACTAAGCAGTACTTATTATTCTTGCAAGGAAAACCCTTCCGTTTCGGAAAAAGTGATTACCAAAGCAGATTTAACCGGTATTCCCGATAGTATTGATTTTACTTTTGATGTAAAACCAATACTGTCCGACCGTTGTTTTATATGTCACGGTCCTGATAAAAATGCGATTGAGGCAGGACTTTCGTTACATAAAGCTGAAGATGCTTATGCTGCTTTAGGAGAGTTGAAAGACCGATTTGCCATTGTCCCGAACAAACCTGAAGAAAGTGAGCTAGTTCATCGTTTATATTCAGAAGACCCCAATATCCTAATGCCTCCTCCAGAGTCTAATTTAGTACTGACCCCAAAGGAAAAAGCTATTTTAGAAAAATGGATTGCACAAGGAGCTGAATATAAGGAGCATTGGGCGTTTATTCCTCCAGTAAAGCCTGAAGTCCCAAAAACAAAGGTTACAGACTGGGGCGTTAATGAAATAGACAATTTTGTATTGGATAAATTGCAATTGAACGCACTTACTCCATCACCTGTAGCCTCTAAGGAAAAGTTGATGCGAAGGGTTTCCTTTGATTTAACTGGACTTCCTCCCACACCAGAACAAGTTCAGGAATTTGTGAACGATACTTCGGAAGATGCCTATGAGCGTATGATTGATACCTTATTAGGGACTAAGGACTATGCAGAACACATGGCTACAGAATGGATGGATATTTCGCGCTATGCAGATACCCATGGCTATCAAGATGATTTTGAACGTACCATGTGGCCTTGGAGAGATTGGGTAATCCATGCATTTGATAAAAATATGCCCTATAATCAATTTGTGACCTATCAATTGGCAGGTGACCTTATGCCAGATGTAGATTTGGAAAAAATAGTGGCTACAGGCTTTAATCGTAACCATAAAATAACATTTGAAGGCGGGACTATACCAGAGGAGTACCATATAGAATATGTTGAAGATCGCCTACAAACTTTTGGAACCACTTTTTTAGGGCTTACCGTAGAATGTGCTAGGTGCCATGATCATAAATACGATCCCGTTAGCCAAAAAGAACATTTTGAGCTCTTTAGTTTTTTCAACAATAACAAAGAAAAATTAACAATTCCTTTACCGGGAACTACTCCAGAACCCTATGTTACCATTACGGAAAAGGATACTGAAGGTGTCTTAAGTTTTGTGAACATGCAAAATTCACGTAAAAAAAAATTAGATTTAATGGTGATGTATGAAAGAGAAGAAATGAAGCCAGCCTTTATTTTAAACCGAGGTGCATACGATCAACCTACCGATGCGGTATTTCCAGATACCCCAAATTCTGTACTGTCATTTCCTGAGAGTTACCCAAGAAATAGATTGGGCCTTTCTAAATGGTTATTTAATGAAGAAAATCCTTTAACGGCCAGAGTTACCGTAAATAGGTTATGGCAGCGTATGTTTGGTACCGGTTTAGTAAGTTCTTCCTATGATTTTGGAAATCAAGGAGCATTACCTACACATCCTGCGTTATTGGATTTTTTGGCTATTAAACTGAGAGATGAAGGATGGAATACTAAAGCAATGTTGAAGTATATGGCGCTGTCCGAAACATATAAACAAAGTGCTGTCACTACACCTGAGCTTTTGGAACAGGATCCTGAAAATAAATTACTGGCACGCGCTTCACGACTGCGCCTCACGGCTGAAATGATACGAGATCAGGCATTGGCCATTAGTGGGCTACTGGTAAAAGAAGTAGGGGGACCAAGTGTAAAGCCATATCAGCCAGCGGGTATCTGGGAAGAGACCACGGGCGGCGGCGGCGGTAGCACTTCAAGCTATGTGCAAGGTACAGGAGCCGATTTATACCGAAAAAGTTTATATACGTTTTGGAAAAGAACAGTACCACCACCTAGCATGATGACTTTTGATTCAGCCTCTAGGGACTTATGTTCTGTAAAGCGCCAGGAAACGAATACACCGTTGCAGGCCTTGGTATTGTTGAATGACCCACAAATGGTAGAAGCTGCAAGAGCTCTAGCAACCACCACGGTTAAGAAGTATCCTGAAAATATTGAAAAACAACTCGGGTATGTATTTCAGAAAGCGACCTCTAGGTTACCGGATGCGGAGGAGGCTAGTATGCTTTTGGAGCATTATAAGGATATGCGTGCCAAAATGGATACTGGTGTATTTACGGCGTCAGAATATTTGGGTATAGGCGAATTTAAATCAGATACTGGTGTTCCAGAAAAGGACTTAGCGTCCTTGGCATTGGTAGCACATACCGTACTTAATTTGGATGAAACAATTACAAGAGGATAGTTATGAGTGAAAAGAAAATTTTAGAAGATCGTTCGCTGTTCTTAAATAGAAGGTCCTTTTTGGGAAAAGCGGCCTTAGGTGCAGGTTCGGTAGCATTGGCCTCATTATTGGGAAACCAGTTTTTTAGAAAGGACAAAAATGGTATCCTTACTAAGGATAATGATTTCGGTGGTAACAATGGTGTTATGAATGCGCTGCATCACGCGTCAAAAGCTAAAAGGGTTATTTATCTGTTTCAAAGTGGTGGCCCTTCACAATTGGAATTGTTTGATTATAAACCTACATTGATTAAACGTAGAGGAGAGGAATTACCCGATTCTATTAGACAGGGACAACGGCTAACCGGAATGACTTCAGGTCAGTCTAGTTTTCCCTTAGCAGGTTCTGTCTTTGATTTTAAACAGTACGGACAGAACGGAACATATATAAGTGATTTACTGCCCTATACGGCAAAAATGGTAGATGATTTATGTATTGTGAAATCGATGTATACGGAAGCGATTAATCATGACCCTGCGGTAACCTTCTTTCAGACAGGTTCGCAGCAACCCGGTCGCCCAAGTATGGGATCCTGGTTGAGTTACGGATTAGGTAGCGAGAATAAAAACTTGCCTGCCTTCAGTGTGCTGCTATCCCGAGGTTCTGGAAGACCAAGTGGTCAGCCTTTATACACAAGATTATGGGGTAATGGATTTTTACACTCTTTGCATCAAGGTGTTCAATTTAGGGCAGCAAAAGATCCAGTGCTTTATTTGAATGATCCTAAAGGGGTGACTAAAGAGGGAAAGAGGGCTATTTTGGATAAACTTGCAGAAATGAATGACAAGCAATTCCAAGATTTTGGAAATCCGGAGATACAGAGTAGAATAGCCCAGTATGAAATGGCATATAAAATGCAAACTTCAGTTCCCGATGTGATGAAAACCGATGATGAGCCCGACTATATTTATAAAATGTACGGGGCAGATGCTAAAATTCCAGGCACGTATGCTGCGAATTGCCTTTTGGCAAGAAGATTGGCAGAACAGGATGTACGATTTATACAATTGTACCATATGGGTTGGGATCAGCACGATAACCTTCCAGGAGCTATAGAAAAACAAGCTAAGGATGTGGATCAAGCTTCCGCAGCCTTGGTTGCCGATTTAAAGCAACGGGGTCTTTTGGAAGATACACTCGTTATTTGGGGTGGGGAATTTGGTAGAACTAACTATTCTCAAGGTATACTAACCGATACAAGTTACGGGCGGGACCACCACCCAAGATGTTTTACCATGTGGATGGCCGGTGGTGGGATCAAACCGGGTATTGTTTATGGAGAGACCGATGAGTTTGGATACAACGTCGTAAAAGACCCCGTACATGTGCATGATTTTCAAGCTACAATGCTGCATTTACTAGGGATAGATCATGAAAAATTGACCTATAAATACCAAGGCAGAAGGTTCCGATTGACGGATGTGGAAGGTCACGTACTTAACGATATATTGGCGTAATGGAAAGAAGAAAATTTGTCAGGAACAGCAGTATCCTTTCGGTAGGGATAGTAAGTGGAATTGGTCAGGCCAATGTTTTTAGCAACTATAAAGATGCTATTATTGGACATAATTCACATCAATATAAAATTGATTTACAATGGGGCGCTTTAAATTCTAATTTTTACCCCGTCAACGATTGTCATGAAATGGTACAGGATTCTCAAGGTAGAATACTACTGCTTACCAACCACACGAAAAATAATATTATTGTATATGATCGTTCCGGAAAACTTTTAGAGGTTTGGGGAACCGACTATCCCGGTGCACACGGACTTAGCTTAAACATAGAGAATGGGGAAGACATGCTTTACATTGCTGATAACAATCGGCATGAAGTGATTAAAACTAATATCAAAGGACAAGTACTTCAGGTATTTCCTTACCCAAAGGAATCTGGAAAATATAAAACCAAGGAAAGCTACGTTCCTACAGAAACCGCAATTGCCCCCAATGGGGATGTCTATATTGCCGATGGTTACGGGGAGCAACACATAATGCATTACAAAGCCAACGGAGAACTTTTAAATGTATTTGGAGGGCGGGGAGAAGAAGACCATCAGTTTAACAATGCACATGGTATTTGTTTAGATACTAGGGATGCTGCAAATCCAATATTATTAATTACCGCTAGGCAGCAGAATAAATTAAAACGCTTCAGTCTTTCCGGAGAATATTTAAGTACTATCGATTTACCAGGAGCCTTTATTTGTAGGCCCGTAATACATGGAAATGATATTTATTTGGCTACCATTTGGTCAGGAGACGGATCGGATGGAACCGGTTTCATTAGTATCCTTAACGAACAGAACGAGTTGATATCCGCACCTGGTGGATGTACCCCTGTATATGAAGGTGGAAAGCTAAATCCTATGTACCAGAGCTTAAAGGTATTTCATCACCCACATGATGTTTGTGTTGATGATGATGAAAATTTATACGTTGCACAGTGGAATTCTGGAAAAACCTATCCTATTAAACTATACCGTGTATAATGCGCAGTACATGCTACTTTATTTTAGGTTGCTGTGTCATTTTTACATCTTGTAAGGAAAAAGAAGTTGATGTCTATGCTGCTGCTGAAATCTTTGAACTGGCCGCTCCTAAAATTGAGGTAGACTCGCTCCTGTTCAATACTTCTGCTGAGGTAGCTGCCGTCTTTAATCTGGAGGGAGCAGACATTAGATACACCATAGATGGAGGTGACGTAACATCCGATGCGCGGTTATATCAAAGCCCATTAACCGTAAACGAACCAACCGAGTTTAGCTTTCGTGCTTTTCATCCAGATTATTTACCAAGCAAAGTGGTTCGTATGCGTTTATTGAAGGTGAAAAAAGAGATGTCTACAGCACAAATAAGCCTTACGCCCCAAGCTGATTCTAATTATCGTGGTCATGGTGCCAAGGGGTTAGTTGATTTACAAAAAGGAACAACACAATTTAGAGCTGGGAACCATTGGATGGGTTTTCAAGGGAAACAAATTAGAATCGTATTGGACTTTGAAAACGAAACTTCTATTTCCAAACTGATTGTAAGTTCCTTAAATGACCATGGCTCTTGGATTTTTCTTCCAAAGGCGATCAGTGTATTTGCAGACAGAAAAGAGAAAATTGGAAGCATATCGATACCACTCCCAACAGCGGTTGAACCCAAAGGTATTTCCCTATTGGATGTTCCTGTGATTGCGGGTTCGTATAAAAGTATAGAAATATATATTGATTTATTAGAAACGATTCCGCAATGGCACCAAGGGAAAGGCACCGCCCCCTTCTTTTTTATTGATGAAATTTTAGTAGAATAATATGACGTATTTGTTTATAAACATTGGCAATTTTCACCCTGTTTTGGTTCACATGCCCATCGGGATTTTGATGTTTGCTTTTGTTCTTGAAATATACCAACGTATAAAACCATCTGAAAATTTAGGAAGCAGTATTAAACTTGCCCTTGGTTTTGGTGTGCTAAGTGCCCTAGCGGCTATAGGAACAGGACTTTTATTGGAGGAAA
>JBLHNI010000021.1:0-18491 GCA_047650615.1 Maribacter sp. | reverse complement strand
ACTGCCTGACCTAAAAGTAATTTCACGTTGTGGAGTAGGTTTAGATAATATTGATGTCATAGCAGCAACCATAAAAAATATTAAAGTAGTAAATGCCCCAAATTCAAACGCAGATACCATTGCAGAGCATACCATTGCCCTTTTATTGATGTTACAACGTAATTTGTATAGTACCGTTACCATGACTAAAGAAGGAAGATGGGCAGACCGCAGCACCTATGTAGGTGATGAAAGTCATAGTAAAACCTTAGGGATTGTTGGCATGGGGAACATAGGCAAAAAGGTTGCTAAAATAGCAACAGCCTTGGGGATGAAGGTAATCTATTGGAGTGCAGCGAAAGAAGCGGTACCCTACCCTTTTGTTTCTTTTGAAGACCTTTTAAAAACATCAGACAGTATTAGTCTGCATCTTCCCTTAACTTCTACAACAGCGCATTTGATTGATGCAACTGCCCTATCAAAAATGAAACCATCAGCCTTATTGATTAATACAGCAAGAGGAAAAATAATAGACCAAGATGCGCTTTATACGATGCTAATTAAAAAGAGAATTGGCGGATTTGCTGCAGATGTATTGGCCCAAGAACCTCCGCTAAGTACCGAACCTCTTTTACAGTTAGAAAATGTTTTAGTTACCGCACACTTAGGAAGCTTAACAAGCACAACCTATACAAAAATGTGTACCATGACGGTTAAAAACACCTTAGCTATTTTACGAGGCGAAGAACCTATGGAATATTGTATTTTCAACAGAAAAGAACTAGAAATAAACTAAAATCAAAATGATAAATTCAAAAAGGCTTTTACTCGCTTTTAGCTTCATCACAACTTCAATTATTCTACAAGCTCAACTGACCGTTAATCAAGACCGATTGGAAAAACGGATTATAGACTTGGCCCAATTTGGTATTCAGAAAAATGGACAAACAGAACGGGTTGCTTTTAGTGATGCAGATCTTGCAGCACAACAGTGGGTACTAAAAACCTTGAAAGAACTTGGTTTAAAAACTCATATCGATTATGCAGGAAATATTATTGGAAAACGTGAAGGAAAAAAACCATCCTTAAAACCGATTTCTTTTGGCTCACACATAGACCGGGTACCTAGCGGAGGAAACTATGACGGTTGTGTGGGCTCCATGGCAGCTATTGAAGTCTTAGAAACCCTAAAAGAAAACAAGATAAAAACGAACCATCCTTTAGAAATTATAATTTTCTCCAATGAGGAAGGGGGTGTTATGGGAAGCAGGGCCATAGCAGGGCATTTAGGAAAAGAGGCATTGCCTATTGTAAATTCAACCGGGTATTCTATGGCGGAAGGAATTATGCGACTTGGTGGGGATACTTTACGCATTGCAGAAGTAGCACGTAAAAAAGATGAAATCGCCGTATTTTTAGAATTGCACATAGAGCAAGGCGGCACGCTTGAAAAGGAAAATATTCAAATCGGAATCGTAGAAGGTATTGTAGGACTTGCATGGTGGGAGGTTGAATTTACCGGTTTTTCCAACCATGCAGGCACTACTCCAATGAACGCAAGACAAGATGCTTTGTTGGCAGCGGCAAAATTTATTGTCGCTGTAAATGAGGTGACTAATAGTTTTGAGGGTGCCCAAGTAGGAACAGTTGGTAAAATTAAAGCAGAACCAGGCGCACCTAATGTGATTCCCGGCAGGGTGGTAACGAGTCTGGAGATTCGCGACCTATCATTAGAAATGATAGAAAAAGTATATAAAGCTATCGAAACTAGAGCCAAGGAAATCGCAAAGGCTTCCAATGTGCAAATTGAATTGCGACCTTTAGATACAACAGCTGACCCAGCAATTATGACCGCCACTATTCAGGATGAAATTGCTTCATCAGCTTCTCAACTTAGTCTTACAACGAAAAGAATGCCAAGTGGTGCCGGACATGATGCGCAAGATATGGCCTTAATCGCTCCTACGGGAATGATATTCGTGCCAAGTAGAGGCGGAATAAGTCATTCACCAAAAGAATTTACTTCTGCAGAAGATATGGCGAACGGGGCCAATGTCCTCTTGAATACTATTTTGGCGTTGGATAAAAAATTAGACTAAGCTTAAAAAATGATCAAAATTAGAGTTTCCTTCGGTATTATAGTATCAATCTTATTTTTTTCAAGTTGTGTACCAAAAGGTGAATACTTTGAAGACACCCTTTGTATTGAAAATGTTTCCTTGGTAGACCCAGAAAAGGGTTTGATAGAAAATAAAACAGTACTTATTAGAGATGAAAAAATATATAAGGTGGTTACCGCAACCGAACTTCAATTATCACCTAAAAACGATATTATAGATGGTACCGGAAAATTTCTTATTCCCGGGCTTTGGGATGCTCATGTTCATTTTGCTTATATGGAGGAGCTGGCCCCCAGTATGTTTAACTTATTTTTGGGATATGGCATCACCAGTGTAAGAGATACGGGAGGCAGGATCGATTTTGTAAAAAAATGGAAGGACAAATCTTTAGAACATCCAACGGAGTCTCCCAGGGTAATGATTGCAGGCCCTCTTCTAGACGGCTTACCTAACGTATATGATGGCAGTGACCCTGGTCATCCACCCCTTTCGGTTGGTTTAGCATCGGTGGAAGAAGCACAAAATAAAGTTAATGAGCTTGATGCGTTGGGGGTAGACTTGTTAAAAGCCTATGAGATGCTTACCGAAGAACAATTTAGAGCCATAACTAAATTGGGTAAGGAAAAAGGGCTAAAAGTAACAGGTCATGTCCCCTTAAATATGGATGTGATAAGTGCCTCCAATGCCGGTCTAAATAGTATGGAGCATCTTCGTAATCTAGAATTGTCTTGTGCATCAAATGCTGATGAATTATTGGAAGAAAGAAGGAACTTATTGATAGCCGAAAAAGATAGTGCCGGCGGTATATTACGAAGTAAAATTCATCAGCTGCAAAGAGAAATAGCTATTAAAAACTACGATGAGAGCAAGGCTGATGAGATATTGAAGGTTTTGGCAAAAAATCAAACGTGGCAAATCCCTACTTTAACTTTGAATACTGGGCTCGTAAACCAACATTTTACTAAAGAAGGAATGGTAGCAAGCTATGCTCATTTACCTGAAGCCATACAACAGAATTGGAAAGAAACATCCAAACAAATTCTAGGTATGGGAATAACACCTTTCCGTAAAAAATATGCAGATTGGTCTTTAAATATGGTTCGCAAAATACACAAAGTAGAAATAGGCATTATGGCAGGTACAGATTGCCCCATTTTTCTATTAACACCAGGATTTAGTCTACATGAAGAACTGGCAATGTTAGTTAACGCTGGATTAAGCCCTTTAGAAGCACTTAAAACAGCCACTATAAACCCTGCAATTTATTTTAATATGGAAAAAGAGCTTGGGAATATTAAGGAAAATATGTGGGCAGACCTTGTTCTCTTGGATGCCAACCCACTAGAAAATATAAACAATACAAAACTAATTAATACGGTAATAAAACAAGGAAAAGCCTTTAACAGAGCGCAGTTGGATGCACTATTAAAAAACAAGCCTTGAAGCATCATTTTATCTTAAAATAACTAACTTTCAATCTTCCAATTAACGAATGAAAACATGAAAAAAATAACGACGACGCTGCTATTATCATTCCTGTTTATCACTACCTTTTCTTGGTCACAAACCACATTGGATATCGTTGCCGCTATTGAGAAAGAAGCCAACGAAAATTCACAATTGGAACGCTTGGGCCATGAATTAATGGATGTAAACGGACCTAGATTGGTGGGTACGCCACAGATGAAAACCGCTCATGATTGGGCGGTTAAAGAATATGCAGCATGGGGGATAGCTGCCGAAAACCAAGAATGGGGCACATGGCGTGGCTGGGAACGGGGCATCACCCATGTAGATATGGTTTCACCTCGCATCGCGTCCTTACATGCTACTCAGTTAGCTTGGAATCCAAGTACTAGCAAAAAAGGAATTACCGCTTCTTTGATTACCCTGCCAACAATTACCGACTCCTTAGCCTTTGTTACATGGCTGCCCAATGTAAAGGGTAAAATTGTAATGGTAAGCATGTTGCAACCCACAGGAAGACCAGATTACAACTGGGAAGAATTTGCAACCGAGGAGTCCTTTGAAAACATGAAAACAGAACGTGATGCCCAAGAAAAAGCGTGGCGTGAAAATATGAACAATACTGGGTATTCCAGTAGTACATTAAACAAGGCTTTGGAACAGGCGGGCGCAGTAGGTATAACGCAGTCACGTTGGTCCAATGGATTTGGTGCCAATAAAATATTTAGCGCTGGTACCGATAAAGTTCCTGTGGTAGACCTGTCCTTAGAAGATTATGGAATGTTGTACCGAATGGTAGAAAGCGGAGCGCAACCACAAATTAAAATCGTAGCAGAATCAAAAGAATTGGGTGAAGTACCAACTTTCAATACCATTGCCACGATACCGGGAACAGAGTTCCCAAATGAGTATGTAATCCTCTCTGCCCATTTTGATTCTTGGGATGGGGCAACCGGAGCAACGGATAATGGAACAGGAACGATTACCATGATGGAAGCCGCGCGTATCCTTAAAAAAGTCTATCCAAATCCGAAACGGACCATACTTATTGGGCATTGGGGAAGCGAGGAACAAGGCCTAAATGGTTCCAGAGCCTTTGTAGAAGACAATCCTAAAATTGTTGAAGGCGTGCAGGCAGTTTTTAATCAGGATAATGGAACGGGACGTGTAGTACGCCTTTCTGGACAGGGCTTTTTACATGCCTATGATTATCTAGGTAACTGGTTAGAACCGGTGCCTGGGGAGATTAAAAAACATATTGAAACGACCTTTCCAGGCAGCCCTGCTGGCGGTGGGTCCGATTATGCTTCTTTTGTAGCCGCAGGCGCTCCTGCATTTTCGCTGAGCTCACTGAGTTGGAGTTATTGGAACTACACCTGGCATACCAATTTAGATACCTACGATAAGATTGTTTTTGATGATGTACGCAGCAATGCTATTCTTACGGCAATTATGGCTTATATGGCATCCGAAGATCCGGAGAAAACATCTCGAGAAAAGGCTACGTTAATTGGAAAAAGTCGCAGAACCGGTGAACCTCTTGTTTGGCCTACGCCAAGAAGCCCTGAGCGTAATGGAGGTTTAGAAGACTAAACTTCTTCTTTGTAAACATCAATATTAAAAAGAATACTACACTAAAATAATTCATTCGACATTGCAAATTATTAATGAATATCTAGACAGGCTCCATAGTTTGCTTCCCCAGAAGCTTCGCAGCTAAAAAAAGGGCTTGCAATAACCACAATCAACAAACTTATAACCAATGAAAATAGTAAAATTACTCCTCATCGCAGTGTTCATATTACCCGTGACCACGCAATCCCAACGTCGTAAAAACAAAACTAATACACCGGTTATAAAAGTAGAAGATTCCCTTTTCACTGGACTCAAATGGCGAAATATTGGTCCGTTTAGAGGAGGTAGAAGTGTTGCCTCTTCGGGAGTAGTCAATCAACCTATGACTTATTACAGTGGTACTGTTGGTGGTGGGGTATGGAAAACGACTGATGACGGCATCACTTGGAAAAATGTGTCGGATGGATTTTTCAAAACAGCAACGGTAGGTTCCATTGCCGTATCCGAAAGCAATCCCAATATTGTCGTTGTTGGAATGGGAGAGCATGCGGCACGTGGCGTAATGACCTCGATGGGAGACGGTGTATACAAATCTACAGATGCGGGAAAAACTTGGAAACACATGGGCCTAGACGAAACCAGGCATATTTCGGACGTTATCATACATCCAACAAATCCAGACATCATATTTGTCGCTGCCCAAGGAGCGCAATATGGCCCTAATGCACAACGTGGAATATATAGATCCTTAGACGGTGGAGCCACATGGGAAAATGTGCTGTTTGTTGACAATAACACAGGAGCATCGGACCTATCTATGGATATGAAAAACCCTTTGATTTTATATGCAGCTATGTGGCAACACCGCAGGTATCCTTGGATAATGGAATCTGGTGGACCAGCTTCAGGCATTCACAAATCTACCGATGGTGGCACAACTTGGAATCAATTAAAAGAAGGATTACCGAAAGAATTAGGGAAGGCAGGAATATCAGTTTCAAGGGCGAATCCTGAACGTGTTTTTGCGGTCATAGAAGCAGAAGGTGAAAAAGGTGGTGTATACCGTTCCGATGATGCTGGTAAAAAATGGACGCAGATAAACAAAGACCGAATAAACATTACACGTTCTTGGTACTACATGGAGATTTTCGCAGATACCCAAAATGAAAATATAGTCTATGTGCTAAACGCCCCTGTAACCAAATCTATAGACGGCGGAAAAAGCTTTACCCCACTTGCTGTACCTCACGGAGACAACCACCATTTGTGGATACACCCGTATGACAACCAGAAAATGATAAACTCCAACGATGGCGGCTCTAACATTTCAAATAACGGCGGTACTAGTTGGAGTACGCAAGAAAATCAGAATACCGCGCAGTTTTACCGTGTCATTACAGATAATCTAGTGCCTTATAATGTCTATGGAGGTCAGCAAGACAATTCAACCGTTGCCATTGCTTCCCGAACCAACGGAAGAGGAATCGGCTGGAAAGACTGGGACGCCACTGCTGGCGGAGAAAGCGCCTTTTTGGCCTTTGATCCCGATAATCCCACCATCGTTTATGGTGGAACCTACCAAGGTAATATTGACAAATGGGATG
The DNA here is from genome assembly GCA_047650615.1 of Maribacter sp. Taxonomy (GTDB): domain Bacteria; phylum Bacteroidota; class Bacteroidia; order Flavobacteriales; family Flavobacteriaceae; genus Maribacter. The sequence continues at coordinate 11,746 of JBLHNI010000021.1, read as the reverse complement.
CTGCTACAAAAGAATCTAAATCCATTAAGCAATATCCAGAACTGGGCCTTAGCATAGCTCCAAAAGATGCTAGGTATCGGTACAACTGGAATGCACCTATCATTACATCGCCACATGACCGGAATACGATTTACCATGGTGGAAACGTGGTGTTCAAATCTACTGATGAAGGCCAGAGTTGGACAAGCATTAGTCCAGATTTGACTCGAAACGAAAAAGACAAGCATGGTCCCGGCGGCGGACCCTTTACGAACGAAGCTGCTGGAGGGGAAAACTACAATACGATTACCTATCTCACAGAATCCCAACACGAGAAAGGCGTACTCTGGGCAGGCAGTGACGACGGGCTATTACACATCACCCAAGATGGTGGTCAGAACTGGGTCAATGTTGCTCCGGAAGGCATCAAAGATGGTATTATCAATAGCATTGAAGTATCACCACATGATGCGGCAACAGCCTATATAGCTATCATGCGCTATAAATCTATGGATTTAGGCTCCTATATTTTTAAAACATCAGACTATGGGACAACTTGGACAAAGATCACTAATGGGATTACTGGAGCGCATACGTTTACTAGAGTCGTTCGTGAAGACCATAAACAAAAAGGATTGCTATATGCCGGCACGGAAACCGGACTCTTTATTTCATTGAACGACGGATTAAACTGGCAGCCACTTCAATTGAATTTGCCTGTTGTTCCAATTAACGATATTACCATTCAAGATAATGATTTGGTCATCGCGACATCGGGTCGTGCATTCTGGATTTTGGATGATGTAGCGGCCATTCAACATATCGCAGCAGCCAAACAATCCATAACTCTATTTCAACCTAAAGACACGTACTTATATTTTGGAGGCAGTTCCGATAAACCTGTTCCCGGGCTAGGTCAGAATCCTAAAAGCGGTGTTACTTTCGATTATTATCTCGATAGTAAACTGGACTCTACAAAACTTACTTTGGAGGTGCTACAGAACGACAAGGTCATTCGCACCATCAGCAATCAAAACCCAAAGAAGTTTACCTCTTGGGCTGGCGGCCCATCAAAACCAAAAGTTCTTCCTTCCAAAAAAGGCTACAATAGGTTTACCTGGGATTTTAGGAAGGATGATTTACCGAGTATAAATAAGGTATTTGTTTTTGGCGGACATGATGGCAGCACTGTAGGACCTGGAAAATATACCCTAAGATTGAATGCTGAGGAACATAGTTCTGAAACCACTGCCACTATATTGCCTAACCCAAAAGTAAAAGGCAGTATGGCCGACTATACCGAGCAACAAACGGTACTGAATAGCATTGAAGCATCGGTACGTGAAATACATATCGCTGTAAACGCGATGCGCTCTGCAAAATCACAATTGGAGCAGTACGGCAAACTTTTAAAGGATAATGAAGCGGCTTCCGCGTTATTAAAAAAAGCAGATTCTCTAAAGAAACGAATTACCACATGGGAAGAAAACCTGATTCAGCCTAAGCAAAAAACCTTTCAGGATGTTATTAATTTCTCAAACAAACTGAATGCGCAATTACTTCATTTACGTGGGTATGTGGCCGCTGTAGAACCAAAGGTTACAGCGGGAGCAAAAGAAAGGCTAGAAGACCTTTTGGCCCAATGGCAAGGATATAAACGGGAACATGACCTCATCGTAAACCAAGAAATGAGTGCGTTTAACAGGTTATACAAAGAACTGGATATCCCTGCAATTATCCTTGATGAAAACTAATACGCACGCTAATGACCGATTTTATAAGCGACAAAACCTATAAAGGAATCGATTTTACGGTAAAACGGCTCCCTAGAGCAGAATACGAGCAGTGTATTTTTGATACGTGTAATTTTTCCGATGGATATCTAGACGGACAACACTTTATGGAATGTACCTTTACGGACTGTAATCTGAGTAATGCAAACATAGCCAACACAACCTTTAAAGAGGTTGGCTTCCAACACAGCAAGATGATGGGTCTTAGGTTTGAAACCTGCAATACTTTCTTGATGGATTTTACCTTTCTCGATTGTCATTTAAATATGAGTTCGTTTACCGGACTAGAACTCAAAAACCAAAAATTTACGGACTGCAAACTTATTGGGGTAGATTTTACAGATAGTAAACTGCCCCAAGCTGTTTTTGATACTTGTGATTTGGATAAGGCCATATTTTCGAATACCAACCTCAGCAAGGCTGATTTTAGTACAGCATTTAATTTTAGTATTAACTCTGAAACTAATACGCTCCTAAATGCGACATTCTCTACGCAAGGATTACCCAATCTGCTGCGTAAACACAAACTAAACATAAGTCCCTAATGCTGCAACACATTCATCATATTGCTATAATCTGTTCTGATTATACTACCTCTAAAAAATTTTATACCCAATTTTTAGGTTTACAAATCATAAATGAAACCTACAGGGAAGAACGTAACTCATACAAATTAGACTTATCTTTAAATGGCACCTACGTAATCGAGCTTTTCTCATTTCCAAACCCACCCAAAAGAACAAGTAGGCCAGAAGGTTGTGGTTTAAGACACCTTGCATTTGGCGTTGACGACCTAGATAGCATAGTTGCACATTGCAAAAACAATGCAATTGCTGTAGAACCCATTCGTGTAGATGAATTAACCAATAAGAAATTTACTTTCATAGCAGACCCCGATGATTTGCCTATTGAATTTTATCAACAATAGTTTTGTCCTTTAAATACTTGTATAATTTGTATCTTAAGGCATACAAATAGTTACTATGAAGTATTTTTTAGTCCTTTTTCTGACGTCAATCACAGGGCTATCGGCGCAAAACACGATGTCCTTAAAAGAAGGAGAAACATCCTCCAACGCCACTATTTCTGAGATAGAATGGATGACCGGACATTGGAAAGGCGAAGCTTTTGGCGGTAGTACCGAAGAAATTTGGAGTCCGCCCGCAGCAGCTTCCATGGTGTTCATTTTTAGATTAATTGTAGAGAACAAAATCGTCTTTTACGAAATAGGCCATATTCGGGAATTGGGGAGTTCTTTAGTGTTTGAACTCAAGCATTTTGGCCCAGACCTAAAAGGATGGGAAGCAAAAGAGGAGGTGCAAACCTTCAAATTTATAATAGCCAAAGAAAACAGAATGTACTTTGAAGGATTTACCTTTGAACGTATCAGTGATCAAGAGATAAATATCTACGGACTCATTAAAAATGAGGATGGCTCCGCTGAAGAAGTGAAGTTCAATTACAAAAAAAACTAAGTGGAAAAGCGAAAGTGTTTGGAATGCGATACGACCATCATGGGCAGAGTAGATAAGAAATTCTGCAACGATTACTGTCGTAATGCGCATAACAACAGGGTAAACAAGGATAGTAAAAATCTCATGCGCAACATCAACAATCGGCTGCGTAAAAACTATCGTGTCTTGGATAGTTTTAAACTAAACGATGGAAAGACTAAAACCACACGTACCCGTCTGTTGGATAAAGGTTTTGATTTTGACTTTATTACCAACCTCTACACAACAAAAAAGGGAACTAGCTATTATTTCGTGTATGATTTGGGCTATCTACCCTTGGATAACGATTATTATATGATTGTGAAACGGGAGTAAACTATCTACTTTGATAGCGGATTTGTGGCTTAAAAAGACAATCGGAGGTAAATCGTTGCTTGCTTTGAACGTTTTGTCATTGCTTTTAGTCCTGTTTATATTTGCTAACGGAATTTTATCGAGCGAATTACCAATTCAAATGTTTGGTTTTGAACAGCTGAATAAAGCCCTAAATTATTTCCCATTTATTCTATTACCAGCGACAGTAATTCCTATTATAATTTATACACACTTGACGGATATAATTACATTGCTCAAAAAGCCGACTTAACATTATTCAAACAAAATGAATTTTCTTAAGTCCGTACAAATGGAAAATATTACCCCTTTGGGTGTTCATGAATTTCATTTATAATTATGCCCACTAAGCTTGAGTGCAGCAATAACAATATCCTTTCGGCTAATTTGACCTACCAAAACATCATTCTTCATTACAGGCAAACGCCTTCTACCATGTTTCACAAAAATACCGGCAGCGTCAAAAATGGAAATATCATGCGGAATGGTTTCTACATTTTGGGTCATAAAACGTTCTACACTTTTATCTAATATAGGCTGGTTAAAATACCGACTCTCCGATATCTGCTTCATACAATCAGCCTCGGAGATAATCCCTACCAAAAAACCATTGTTGTCCAATACAGGGCCACCAGAAATATGATTTTTAGCAAATTGCTCCATCACCTCTAAAATAGATTGGTCTGGACGAAAAGTCACTAACTTTGTTGTCATGTAATCGGCTACTAAAATAGGAGCATCAAATTCTTTTTTTATCGCCTTACGTACGCCTTGAAAGCTTTTAATTCCCATGTGTTTTTGTTTAGAGGTTCATTACTAAAGATAGGAAAAAATAACGAATGCTTTTAAAATAACTTTATCTACGCTGAGAAAACGGTAATATTTCATAATTTAGACCACAACCTAGAACATATGAAAAAATCCACGTCTGTACTTACATTACTGCTTATACTACTGGCAATTTACTGGAGTTTTAAATCACAATTACCCACATACAGCCCAGATAATGATAAGCCTAACACGGAATTCTCTACAGATAGGGCTTTAATCCATGTAAAAACAATTTCGCAAGAACCACATGGTGTCGGTTTTGATGGGCACGAAAAGGTAAAAAACTATATTATAGCTGAACTGAACACCTTAGGGCTTGAAACCTCGGTGCAGCAAGGATATACAGCTGGAGATTGGGCAAATTTGAGTAAGGCAGATAATATTCTCGCCAGAATAAAAGGCACCCAAGAGGGAAAAGCCCTGCTGTTGCTCACACATTACGATAGTAGCCCCCATTCTTCCCTTGGCGCCAGTGATGCTGGTAGTGGTGTCGCTACCATATTGGAAGGAACAAGAGCGTTTTTAGCTCAAAACAAACAACCCAAAAACGACATTATTATCCTCATTACAGATGCAGAGGAACTAGGTTTAAATGGAGCGGACCTTTTCGTTAAAAATCATCCTTGGGCAAAGGAAGTGGGTCTTGTGCTTAATTTTGAAGCTAGAGGTAGCGGCGGGCCTGGGTATATGCTCATGGAAACTAACCGTGGCAACGGTAATCTAATCAAAGAGTTTATGGCTGCAAGCCCGGCTTATCCTGTCGCAAATTCCTTAGCCTACAGCATCTATAAGATGTTACCCAACGATACCGATCTTACCGTTTTTAGGGAAGATGGGGATATAGAGGGCTTTAACTTCGCCTTTATAGATGATCATTTTGACTACCACACCGTAAGGGACAACTTTGAGCGACTGGACAAAAATACGCTTGCCCACCAGGGAAGTTACCTTATGCCCTTGCTTTCCCATTTTAGCGAAGTGGACCTGAGTCAAATGAAAAGTCTAAACGACTATGTGTATTTCAACATACCCTTCTTTAAAATGATTTCCTATCCCTTTGAATGGGTATGGCCTATGTTTGGCTTGGCGGTTCTTCTTTTTATGGTCTTCCTTATTATTGGTGTTAGAAAAAATGTGCTGAACACCAAAGACATGCTCAAAGGATTTCTCCCCTTATTGATAGCCTTAACGGTTAATGGCTTGGTAGGTTTTTACAGCTGGACTGCGCTAAAATGGATCTATCCAAGTTATGCGGATATGCTACATGGTTTTACGTATAACGGGCATGCCTATATTCTGGCCTTTGCCTTATTCTCGGTGGGCGTTTGTTTTTATGCCTATCATACCTTTAGAGTGGTAAAAACACCTAACCTTTTGGTAGCACCTATTTTTATATGGCTCGTCGTATGCGGTTTAGCAGCCAACTACCTACCGGGAGCAGCATTCTTTGTCGTTCCTGTTTTCGGTATTCTTGTAGCCCTCTATATACTTATACACCAAAAAAATCCAAATGCCATGCTTTTGGTTTTCTTGGGAATCCCCGCGCTATTTATCTTCGCTCCCCTCGTTAAAATGTTTCCCGTTGGGCTGGGGTTAAAAATGATGGTGGCCGCAACCGTTTTCACAACGCTTACTTTCTTTTTACTACTCCCGGTATTTACAAGATATAAAAACCAATTGGCGCTTGCCCTATTGAGCTTCCTGTTATGTATTGGCTTCCTGGTATCTGCTCACATGTCTTCTGGGTTTACACCGGACCGCGCAAGGCCTACTAGCTTATTGTACGTGATGGACTTAGATACCAAAACCGCCAAATGGGCCACTTATGACCAGACACTTTCTGATTGGACCGCCCGGTATATTGGGGCTAACAAAACCGTACCAGAGGAATTGTCCGAAAATACAATAAGCAGTAAATACGGTTCTGGATTTACGTATGTTTCCGAGGCTGACCTCAAGAATATTTCGGGGCCAACAATAGAAAAACTGCGCGATACGATAATCGGTGATACTAGGTTATTGGATTTTTGTATCACTCCGCAAAGAAACGTGAACCGGCTAGAACTGTTTACAAACGACATTACCATAAAAAAAGCTACTATAAATGATCTTCCCTTATCGGATTATTTTCTTAAAAATAGAAATAGGGGTAAATTAGTAACACACTACATTAGTAACAACGATTATACAGATATTGTTTTGGAAATACCAAAGGACGCGGTATTGGAGTTAACGATTTTTGAAGCTTCCAATGACCTACTTAGTAGCGAACAATTTTCAGTACCCAAACGACCTGAAAATAATATCCCTATGCCTTTTATCTTAAACGACGCCATACTAACCACCCAAACGATAGCCTTTGAATAAGAATATTGGTATTATGGGCTGTGGCTGGTTGGGCCTTCCTTTAGCAAAAAGCTTGATTCAGGACGGGTACTCGGTACATGGAACTACCACATCCGAAGAAAAACTGAAAGTTCTTGAGAAAGAAGGAATACATCCTTTCCACATTACCTTATCAGATACAGAAATACAAGGTCCAATAACCGACTTTCTAAATAGCTGTGAAACGCTTATTGTAAACGTACCTCCAAAATTACGGGGTTCAGGTCCAAACGTATCTTATGTGGGAAAAATACAACTATTACTAAACCATATTAAAGAAAGCACTCTAAAGCACATCGTTCTTGTGAGCAGTACATCAGTTTATGCAGATAAACAAGGCAATGTTACGGAAAAAACTATCCCAGAACCCACTTCTGAATCTGGAAGACAACTTATAGTAAGCGAACAGCTCTTTAAGAATCAACCTAAAATCAACCCTACGATTGTTAGGTTTGGAGGGCTCATAGGTCCGGACCGACATCCAGTTACCTTGCTGGTCAAAAAAGAATTTCTTACAGATGGTACTGCCCCTGTCAACTTAATTCACTTAAACGATTGCATCCGAATATTGACAGCCATTATAAAGGAAGATCAATGGGGAGAAACGTTTAACGCCGTTCATCCAGATCATCCTGAAAAACAACATTATTATCCAGAAAAGGCTAAATCTAAAGGCTTAAAACTCCCCTCCTACGAGACTTCTACTCATAAAACCTATAAAAACGTCGATTCTTGCAAGCTATTTCTTTCTAAAATGCATGCTACTTTCACACCTTTATAAGATTAAATGACAATGTTTTCAGTCATTTTCACAAAATAAATTTTATTTTCATGTTAATATATTACTGATTTTAAGGTATTTATCGATAAAATACATGACTATAGGCAAACCTTATAAATTGATATATTATGGAAAAGTCAAGATTAAAAGGGAAGATATTACTAGAATTAGATAAGCTAATTTCTTTTAGTTGCAAGAATTCCAAAAGCATTGATAAATATGAACAACTACATATCACCTTAGTAAAAAAATACTATAACGACGCTAATGTGAACATTGAATGCCATAGGCATCGCATTAAGATGGATATTGTTAAGGACGACTCCTTTTACGATCCTAAAAAAGCAAATCCCCAGTTACCAATATTATACGCGAATCTGTTATTTGACAATCTAAGCATCTTTTTGAGTTCCTGCGTAGATAAGAACGAAAAAAGCATTGGTTTTTATTCTCAATTATTGACCAAGCTCACAGGCAAAAAAAACACCGCTAGTTTGGTCTGATACTATTATTAGTGAAAGGCGCCCACGTGGTGCCTTTCACTTTTTAGCACATTTAAACCTTTCCTTAACAAGTTCTTACAGATTATTTTAATAGTTTAGCCCACTTAAATAAATAATCAAAATGAAAAAAGTATTTCTTTTGTTTCTATTGTTGGTAGGAATTAGCACCAATGCGCAAACCAAGACGGATCTTGAAAAGCACTATGAAGCGTTCTATGAACAAATGCGCTTACAGGGCGATGTAGATGGTCTTATTAACGCACTTACCCATTTAAACGTACTAGCGCCCTCAGTAGCAAGGCAGGATACCCTTGCCTATATATACGCTAATGAGAACAAACACATGCAGGCCTTGAATACCATAGGTATTGAAAAAGGAACTACGGATTCAGACCTTGCAGTGCAGGTGAAGGCGATTTCCTTAAAAGCTCTAAACCAGCCTAAAAGAGCGCTGGAACACTTTGAGGTATTGAATGCCAGAATGCCAAATCCATACCTAGCCTACGAATTGGCAGACCTGAAAATTCAACTGAGCGACTTCACAGGAGCGGCTACCCACATCGAATATGGTATTGCGAACGCAAAAGAAGATATGAAATATGCTTTTTATGAACGTCAACAGCCTTATGAAGTGATACTAAAAGCGGCATTTCTGCACTTAAAGGCTTTGGTACAATTCAACAAAGACCAAACAAATATAGACGCAGCAATAGCCTTTATAGATGAAGCTTTGGCCATTGACCCAACCTTCAACCTTGCAAGCCTAAGCAGACAAGCTTTGGAATCTAAAAAACTAACTCCGGTAGCGCCTAAGGAATAGTATCTCTTTTAGGCTATAATGTAGTTTTACAAACGAAAACCTACTACAGATGTTGAACCTATAGGTATCAAAGTTTGTAGTAAGTTTTTTTAGTTGCTATTTAGAAGTGCCATCCCATTACTTTTTCAAGGCTTGCAACAGCAAATCATCGAACTAAGCTACGTTTACATTAAAACTTAAAAAGACCTTCACAGCGCGGGTTAAAAGCTACTATCATTCCCTTATCACCGTGCGGTTCACAATATCTTTTAAACTACATTAAGAGCCTACTTTCATTCGTTTATAATAAGCTCTTCAAGTAGCGTGTTGTTGACTTCCACGTTAAATTGATGGCGAAGACTATTATATGCCCTTATCATTTGCTCCATAGAAACTTTAGGATCTTGACGGTATTCCAAGTCTCCTTTGGTCTTTAGTATAAAGGTTTTTAATACATTCTGTCTGCCCTTTACCTGCGGAATATCAAATTGAGTAGGATACTTGGAAACTTCCAAGGCTTTCTGATTTTCAACCAAATCCTCTATGATCAAAACTAGGTCTTCCCTATACGTGGCATCATACATGCGTTCAAAACTGGCATCAAAGACCTTAAAGGCCAACCAGTCCTCCACAAGAGCATTTGATTTTCCGTTTAGGGCTATTTTCACAGGAAGTTCGTTCGCTACCATTCCCCATTCACTTTCTTGCCCGTCTTCGAGGATTACGTTATTATCCTTACACGAAACAAAAACAATAAGCAGTATAATTAAATAATAGATTTTTGGCATGTGACGAATGTACAAATTTTAAGAAAAGGTATCTTTATCCACGAATTCATTTAACTCATTATTTAGATGCAAAAATATATTTTAATAATAGGCGCCTGTGGACAAATAGGAACAGAACTAACCTTTGCCCTTCGAGAGAAATATGGGCATGATAATGTAGTTGCCAGTGACATTCGTAAAGGAACCGATAATCTAATGCAAAGCGGACCATTTGAAATTCTGGATGCCACTGATTACGATGCCTTAGAAGAGCTTATCGCCTATTATGAAATAAGCGAAGTGTATTTAATGGCCGCCATGTTGAGCGCTACCGCAGAAAAATTTCCTATGCGGGCCTGGAACCTGAACATGAATTCACTATTTAATGTACTAAATCTTGGTAAGGAGAAAAAGATAGATAAAATTTTCTGGCCCTCAAGTATTGCTGTTTTTGGGCCGAACACTCCAAAGGAAAATACACCTCAAAATACGATTATGGAACCCAGCACAGTTTATGGCATAAGTAAGCAATCTGGTGAACGATGGTGCGAGTACTACTTTAATAAATATGATGTTGATGTGCGAAGCATACGATATCCAGGACTCATCAGCTGGAAAACAATGCCCGGAGGTGGCACAACCGATTATGCCGTCGAAATTTACCACAAAGCCTTGTCTGAAGGTTCATATGCTTGTTTCTTAAAGGAGGACACTGCATTACCCATGATGTTCATGGACGATGCCATAAGAGCCACAATGCAACTCATGGAGGTTGATGACGATGCCGTTAAAGTACGCTCCTCATATAATTTGGCGGGAATGAGTTTTACGCCCAAAGAAATGGCCGAAAGTGTCCAAAAACAACTGCCAAATTTTCAAATTTCCTATGCACTGGATTTCAGGCAAGCAATCGCCGACTCATGGCCTAGTAGCATCGATGATGTAGAAGCACAACAAGATTGGAACTGGAAAGCGGAGTTTAACCTAGAACGGACTACACAGGTAATGTTGGAGAATTTGAAGGGATAAGAGCCTAGTCTCTTAAGCTTTAAGAGGACAATTCATCAAGAAGTCTGTAACTAACTGTTTGCAACTGGGTACAATTTAAACCAATAAATAAGCTGCACGCCCTCTAAATTTTAACTCGGTATTGATTTTTTTTCATCGTACCAAACAGCATAGGAAGAATAGCGCTACGATTAATCGCCACAGAAATTAGTGCTATAAATAGGGTAGTTCTCTTGGGTAAGCAACCCATAAACAACAACGACCAGAACTACTAGCACACCATATCTAGTGCCTGTTACCATCTGAATAACTTTTAACTCCGACTTTAGTTTTTCTATAAGTTTCGTTTTTAATCCTATTGTTTCTTGACTTTCTTGGTTTTCAGTAATTTCCCCTTTTTATATCTAAATTCAGGTAACGCTAACAAACTTGTTTAGATTTCAAAAGGTGAGTGTTCTAGAATTATGACCCTTTCAGTCTTTGCTGCCATCGTTTTTTAGGTCAACGTATTCTACAAAAGCAAATTTTTTACCATCGGGTGACCACGAAGGCACATTGAGACTACCCTGTCCACCAATAAAGCTATACAAGGTTTTTATTTCTTTAGTTTCTAGATCATACAACCTAAGAGCTACCTGTTTCATGGGTGGGTGTGCACTACCTACATCCTGCAAATAGGAAATATAGACCACATGCTTTCCAGTGGGGGAAGCATGTGGAAACCAATTGGAATAGCCATCAGCGGTAAGCTGTATGGCATGTTTTCCGTCTGAATCCATTTGCCAAAGCTCCATTTTACCGGAGTCCATGGCGTTGTAGTAGATGTATTTTCCGTCTACAGAATACTCAGGACCATCAGAAAGACCTTTGGTATTGGTAAGCTGTATTTCAGTGCCGCCTTCGGATGGAATTACATAAATATCAAACTGACCATTTCTACGCGCCGTGTAGGCGAGCATTTTTCCATCTGGCGACCAACCGTGTAAAAAAGAGGGTACATTTTTAGTTACCCGAACAGGTTCTCCACCGCTTACAGGTACCGTAAAAATAGCC
>JBLHNI010000020.1:0-18753 GCA_047650615.1 Maribacter sp. | reverse complement strand
AAGCGTGACTATTAGCCACGCTCCAGTTTGGGATATAAGTAGATATTAATTGATAGAATGATGTTGTGAGTCCTCAGAATGAGTGTCTGCAATTTGATTTGTTTGAGTTAATTCCATTTTATTAGATAACTCCGGGGTGTTTTCTTCTACGGTTGCATTATATAATACAGATGCAAAAATGAAACAACTTAGATATATTAAACTTTTAATTTTATTAGTCATGATTCGGGGTTTTTGATTACATGACAAAGGTAAATCACACCTAAACGCAAAAAACCCCATTGTTGTCAAATGGGCTTTTTATGATGCCAAAGGTTAGTAAACTGTGGTTCATTCAATTCCCTCATCGGTGATAGTTGCATTTTACCGATCTGCCTTGAAAAATCACTATTGTAAGCGATTTATTTAGGGTCTAAAATCATGTCTATTCGTTCCGAACTATCTTGTAAATGATACTTGCTCATTTTGTCCAATGTTCTCGGAACTGAATTTCTAATGTTCCTTTTTAAGTTGTTTAACTCGGCCCGTGCCAAAGAACGAATATCAGACTGACTCGTATTTACCACGGTAGATTTTTGATATCCTCCAAAATCTGGTTTTTTACCTTGGTTTTCAGCAGTCATTAGATATGCTAATCGGTCTATATGTGCTTTTTGAAGATTTCTCCTATAGGTATCTATTTTTCTGCCTGCTGGGAGTTCGGACCAAATACCTTTTCTCAATTCGCTCATCATATTTATTAAAGTATAGGATTCTGAACCATTAGCTGTCTCGTTTTCTATCAATCTGGCCATTTTTCCTAAACTCAAGGTATTGTTCAAGGTTCTTACCTGCATGGAACGTAGACGTTCTACAAAACCGGAGTATTGTGTTTTGCTAAAAATATTTTGGTCCAATAACCATTCTGGGGTTTTGTATAACTCATCCTGAAGGAATAGCATACATTTTTGCTGATGCGCTTTTGAAACGTGCGTGTATACGGCACCTTCTTGTTCATATGTTTTATGGTGTTCGTATACGCCCCCGATATTATTAGAAACATGTCCCATGTACCTGTTGAACTGAGATACCACTTGGCCGTAAAGTGTTCCTAAATCATCGTAGTTTTTTCCATCTTCTTTCGTCCATTCTACCAATTTTGGAACGATACGCTTCAAGTTTGCAATACCATAGCTACCAGCTTTTACGGCATCGTCTCCCAGATCTTCGGTTTGTGAACTAGGGTCAACAATATCACCCATTTGTTGGTGACCAAATCGATATAAGGGGTCTCCTGCATATTTTAAAATCCAACCGTTCAAAGTCCCTTTTTCTTCCTCTGCGGTCATATCCATGATAGGCTTATAACCCCATTGGATTGCATATTTATCATAAATACCAATATCTGGCATTAAGGCTACCCCTTCGTCTCCTGGTTGCGCAATGTAGTTAAAACGGGCATAGTCCATAATTGACGGAGCTATGCCATATTTTTTGGTAAAACTTGTAGAACGTAAAGAATCTACTGGGTAGGCAACACTACTCCCCATATTGTGTGGAAGCCCTAAAGTATGACCTACTTCATGGGAGGAAACAAAACGGATAAGCCTGCCCATAACGGCGTCTTTAAAAGCAACACCTTGCGCATCTGGATTAATAGCTGCTGTTTGTACAAAGTACCAATTTCTGAGCAAGGACATTACATTATGGTACCAGTTGATATCGGATTCCAGTATTTCCCCGGTTCTTGGGTCGCTCACATGAGGACCACTAGCATTGGGAACTGGAGAGGCTAAATAACGAACTACAGAATACCGTATGTCTTCCGGAGACCATTCTGGATCTTCTTCTGCTGTTGGGGGGTCTTTGGCTATGATGGCATTTTTGAAGCCTGCAGCTTCAAAGGCAACCTGCCAATCTTCGATACCTCGTTTGATAAAAGGGACCCATTGTTTTGGGGTAGCTCTATCTACATAATAAACAATCTGTTTTTTTGGCTCCACCAATTCCCCTTTTTTATATTTTTCAATATCTTCATCTTTTACCTCTAAGCGCCAGCGGTCCAAAAAGGTCACCGTTTTACTTTCTTGTGCATCCAAGCCGTAATCTACTTGACCTCTTGCAAACCAACCTACACGACGATCAAAATAACGTCTTTTCATAGGTTCTTTTGGTAATAAAATCATGGAGTTGTTTATTTCTAAAGAGATAGAACCTAGGCTGCCATTACTTGGTGGCGCACTAGATAAATAGGTTTTGACATGTCTTGCCTCAAGGTTTAAGGGATAACTTTTTATACTCTCAATGAAACTTCTACTATCATCGAGTCGGGAAACTTTATATCTTTTTCTATAGAATTCTGGCATCCCCAAGGCCTTTGTGTCTTTATTGAGCATGGCATCCACTTCAATAACCGTCGCAGTAGCATCCGGATTTAAGGAATCCTTCTTGAAAGCCTTAATATCAAAAGCAAAAAGCACAGGCTCAAAGTTGGAATTAACTACTGCTTCATGCACAGGTAAGGAGTCTGCAGCCACAACATCATGGGAAACCACGCGGAGCAGTACTTTTTTGTCTCGTTTCTCCCAACGTAGAACTTGTGTATTTATCTTACCACCACCAAAACCGATTTTAGAGGCTGTTTTGGAGATACGGCTTACCATTAACATTTCCCTATTGAAGAGCGAGTCTGGAATCTCATAGTAATGTTTATCTTCTACTACATGCACATCAAAAAGACCGGTATCGGTTTTTGCCTCTCTGGTAATGACCTGGTCATAAGGTTTGATGGTATTTTTGGGCTTCTCAACAGCTTTCTCTGTCTTCTTTTTTTTCTTTTTAAAAAGCTGTGCTTCTGTAGCTTGATAGCTGAACATGAAAAGTGCCGTAACCAACGGTAGGAGTAGTTTTTTAGTCATTTTTAATTTACATTTTGGAATTTCCAAAGAACAGAAAAAATAAACTAAACGGTTGTTAATGAAATCATAAGCCTAAGCGAGGCGTGCTTACCTTTAACACTATAGAATCATCTGAGAGGTCTTTTATAATACACAACCCTTAGTTGGTTTGGTCGCTCAAAATAGCGCTGGAATAACAAACTGGAATAGTAGAATCAATAAACCCACGGAAATAAGGTTTAAAATAATCCCCGCGCGAGCCATTTCATGTACCTTAATATAGCCACTTGCGAAAACAATGGCATTAGGTGGTGTAGCCATAGGTAGCATAAACGCACAGCTACTTGCCATGGTTACAGGAATTAACAGATATAATATGGGGATTTCCAAACCTATAGCAATACCGGCCACTACAGGGGCAAGAACGGCTACAAGGGCTACATTGCTCATTAGTTCTGTCATAAAGAGCATTAGGGTAATCAATAGCACTGCTGTGATAAATATAGAAATTTCACTTGCTGCAATTGTATTGGCTACTACGTCTACGATACCACTCACGGACATACCTTTGGCCAGCGCTAGGCCGCCTCCGAATAGTATAAGGATTCCCCATGCCAGTTTGGAAGTATCTTTCCATTTAATAATAAAGTCTCCTTTTTTTAGGTTGTAAGGAAGAGCGAATAAGGATACTGCGGCGATCATACTGATGATTGTATCTGAAAGCGCTAACTCAGGAAATAATTTATTGATTAAGGTTCTAAATACCCATAAAAAGATAGTGATACCAAAAATGACTAGCACCATTTTTTCCTTCCCGGTCATAGGTCCTAACTTCGTTAATTCGGACTTGATGATATCCCTGCTGGCATTAAATTTAAGTTGCTTGTTTGGAAACATCAACTTCACCAATACTAGATAACTGATTGCAATCATGATTACTGAGAAGGGCACTCCGATGACCATCCATTTTAAAAAAGAAATCTGAATGTTATATTCACTTTCTAAAAGGCCAATCATTACCGAGTTAGGGGGTGTACCAATAACGGTTGCTATGCCTCCGGCATTTGCTGAAAAAGCAATACCGAGCATAACACACAGTGCGAAATTTTGGTCACTTTTAGTAAATCCGTCTGCATCATTAATCAATAAACTGATAACCGACATCGCTATCGGAAGCATTACCACCGTGCTAGCCGTATTACTGATCCACATACTTAATGTTGCCGTGGCAATCATAAAACCTAAAACTACTTTATCGGGTGTGGTGCCGGTAATTTTAATGATGTTTAGGGCAATCCTTTTGTGCAGATTCACTTTCTCTAGAGCCAATGCCATTACAAACCCCCCAAAGAATAGAAAAATAATAGGACTCCCATAGTTTGCACCAACATCTGCAACCGGCATTATTTTAAGTAAGGGAAAAAGAATTAAGGGTAAAAGTGCTGTAACAGAAATAGATACAGCATCGGTAATCCACCAAATCACCATCCAAAGCGCTACGGCAATAACCGCATCACCTTGCATTGAAAGTAGTTCAAACGGCAGATTAATACCAATTAAAAATAAAATAGGACCTAAAAAAAGTCCCAATTTTCGGCTTATATGCATACAGTTTTATTGCTGGGCCTAAGCTATGTTTTTTCTTCTAGTCTATAAAATTTTTAGGCTTAGTATTTTCCGTGTTTGAGTGCTAAAAGAGTTAATAAATAACAGTGGATTTGCAATAAAAAAGTGGACATTTAGTTAAGAGCCATACAGCTACATTTTGATTAAACAGTTCCATTTTAAATTTTTCTATAGTTTTATATCCTAAATAATGTATTCTTCTTCTGTTGTACCAAGTTTCTATCCATTGAAAGATAGATAACTCGGCCTCTGATCTAAGTCTATAGTTGTGTTTGTTTACCCATTCTACGTTTAAGCTCTTAAAGAATGGTTCTGCTACTGCATTATCCCAACAATTCCCTTTTCTGCTTATAGATTGTTTCACCAATCCATTATAACCTTTTAGGATATTGGTAAATTTGTAACTGGCATATTGAGTACCTCTGTCAGGATGAAAAATCAGTGCTTCAGTAACTTTATTGTCTTTAATAGTCATGTTCCATGCAGGCATGATTGTAGCCTCTGTACTGAAATTATCACTCATAGCCCAGCCAGCTACTTTCCGATGAAACAAATCAATAATAACTGTTAAATACACCCAGCCTTCTTTGGTTTGTATATAGGTGATATCAGAGACCCATACTTGATTCTCTCTATCGACAGTAAAGTCCTGATTTAATATATTAGGAGCTACTGGATAACTATGGTTAGAGTCTGTGGTAAAAATAAATTTACGTCTTCTTCTGGCAAATAACTTATTTGCTC
Organism: Maribacter sp.; assembly: GCA_047650615.1. Taxonomy (GTDB): domain Bacteria; phylum Bacteroidota; class Bacteroidia; order Flavobacteriales; family Flavobacteriaceae; genus Maribacter. The sequence continues at coordinate 13,507 of JBLHNI010000020.1, read as the reverse complement.
TCATTAGCCTAGCCACTCTAGGCCTAGAAACACGATAACCATACTTCAGCAACGCTACTTTGATCCTTGGAGCTCCATAACTCTCAAAGCTGTCTATGAAAATAGTATGGATAGCTATTGATATAGCTTGGTTCTCCAGCCATCGTTTGGATGGACCAAGGCGTAACCAATTATAATATCCACTTTTACATAGCTCTAATGTTTTACACATCTTCTCAACTGGAAATATCAACTTATGCTGTTTTATGAACCTAAATTTTTCCTGTCGCTCGCGGAGAAGATGCTCACCGCCTTTTTTAATATCTGATTTTCTAATTCAGAATCTCGTAACTGCTTCTTTAATTCGGGAATCTCTCATTGCTGATCTGTTAGTTTTGGCTTTCCACGACCAGGAAAACTGTTCTTGCCATATTGATTGGACTTTCTTCGCCAACGGCTCAGTATCGAAGTAGGAATATCCAACTCCTTGCATATCTGAGTTACGCTGCCCCTTGCAAGGCTTAATTCAACTGACTTTTACGCTGTAATTCTTTTTTCGTCTTGACATAATTCAAAGCTAAATTATGTAACAACAATTCTCTCAACTTGGTGTTCAATCTAATATAGTAAGTCCAGTTTTTTGGTTACGGACGGAATTGCTTGGTAGGTTTAATTAGTACCTCTCTCCTTGCTACGTAGTTACATTAGCTATAGGAAGGAGGAAGCTTATTAAAAACTACAAGAAGGCTTGGCTAAACTAAGGGCAGTAAGATTTCTCCTTTTGTGTTCGAAACTGCATATAATACTTATGAAGTCACTTCTACAAACAACCCATCATTAGTTTTATTAACTTTGGTAAGACCATGCTTTGCTAGTGCCTTTATAGATTTATCCCATTTTTTACCACTCAATTCCGATTGCATTTTTAGCGCTCCCAGTGCCATAGAACCATTGGGTTTTAAAATAGCCATGATGGCTTTTTCTTCATCCGTCAACTCCACAGCTTTCTTTTCAGGTCGCATCTGTGGGAAGAACAACACTTCTTGTATAGAAGAATTATTGGTCATCAACATGACCAAACGGTCAATGCCGATTCCTATACCTGATGTTGGCGGCATACCATATTCTAAAGCTCTTAAGAAATCCTGGTCTATGAACATAGCCTCATCATCCCCGTTTTCGGAGAGTCGTAATTGTTCTTCAAAACGTTCTCTCTGATCAATAGGGTCGTTTAGCTCAGAGTAGCAATTCGCTAGTTCCTTACCATTTACCATGAGTTCAAAACGCTCGGTTAAAGCGGGATTATCCCGGTGTTCTTTCGTTAACGGACTCATCTCCTTTGGGTAATCTGTTATGAAGGTAGGCTGAACGTAGAAGTGCTCACATTTTTCGCCAAATATCTCATCTATAAGTTTCCCTACACCCATGGTTTCATCAACCTCTAGGCCTAATTTTTTGGCTGTTTCCCGCAGTTCAACCTCTCCCATGCCAGCAACATCGGCTCCGGTATGTATTTTTATCGCTTCTAAAATAGGAATACGCGGATAAGGTGCTTTGAATTCTATTTGATGTTTCCCGACGGTTACTTTTGAACTGCCAGTAGCATCGATGGCTACTTTTTCCAGTAGTTCTTCCGTGGTATCCATCATCCAATTGTAATCTTTGTAGGCTACATAGAGTTCCATAACGGTAAACTCTGGGTTGTGGGTACGGTCCATACCTTCGTTTCTAAAATCCTTTGAGAATTCGTAAACGCCATCAAAGCCGCCAACAATCAATCTTTTTAGATATAATTCATTGGCAATGCGCAGGTACAAGGGTATATTAAGCGCATTGTGGTGTGTTAAAAAAGGACGTGCTGCTGCTCCTCCTGGAATGGGTTGAAGTATAGGTGTCTCCACTTCTAAATAGCCTTTGTCATTATAAAATTTACGTATACTATTGGTAATCTTGGTACGCTTAACAAAGGTTTCTTTTACATGCGGATTAACTACCAAGTCCACATAACGCTGGCGGTAACGTAATTCTGGGTCGTTGAATTCATCATAAGTATTACCCGCTGCGTCCTGCTTAGGTAAAGGCAGTGGTCTTAAAGCTTTGCATAAAATAGTATAGTCTTTTACTAGTACTGTAATCTCTCCTACCTGCGTGGTAAATAGTTCTCCTTCAACACCTATAATATCTCCTAAATCTAAAAGTTTTTTAAAGATTTCATTGTACTTACTATGGTCATCTGGCGGGCAAATTTCATCCCGGTTAAAATACACCTGAATACGACCTTCGCTATCCTGCAATTCTCCGAACGATGCTTTCCCTTGTATTTTTTTACGCATCAATCTACCTGAAATCACAACTTTCTTTCCTTCTTCGTAGTGCTCCTTTATACTCTTTGAAGTGGCATCCACAGGATACAAAGCGGCGGGATACGGGTCAATTCCCATTTCCCGTAATCTTGTTAATTTCTCTCTTCGTACAACCTCTTGTTCGGTTAATTGCATAGCGCTTATTTTAAAGCCGTAAATATACTTAAGAATGGCCTAATCTCTTAACGGGACGCCATAAAAATAGGAGACTGTTGTTTTGCTTCAATCAAAGTGTATGGATTTTGCCTTATGGGCTATATACCCCTCTGTTTTTAGTGTTTTTTGTAGGTCTTCTTCTAGCGTGGTGTTTGGGGATTCTATTTACTTCCCTTCCGTTTTTATAAAGAATAAATGCAGGTATTCGTAAAATCTGTAATCCCCACTCTTCGCCTGTTGGGCTTTGTTTGTACTTTCCTTTTTTTCTACCTAAGGCTACTATTTTCAACTGGTCATCAGGAAAGTTCGCAGTCTCTAAAATTTTAAGGAGCTTAGGAACTTCCCTTTTGCTATCCCCACACCATGTGCCAAGAAATGCTAATACCTGATAGCCCTGAACTCCTCTTTTATGTTTGAAATAATAGTTTTTTTGAGACTATAGTTTTTGAAGTTTGATGAATACCAAGGTGCGTAAGCTGGAAGTGACAACCCTTTTTTGGTTATTTCTTCCACAAGGAATTTCTGCCCGTTCTCTAGACTGATTTCTTGGTTGGTATTTTGAGAGCTAAGAGTTGTGTATAGGATGATGCTCATTAAAATCAGAAACATGGTTTTCATAATTTTAATTTTTAGAATTGAAAACCGAAGTTGCTTAAATACTGTGCCTTGACGGTAGGGTTGCGGATGTAAATAGGTGCTAGACCGGGGGTGAATTACTAAAACATATTTTTTACATCGGCTCTAGAGTCCACCTTTAATTTTTTGTAGATATTGTTGATGGGTGTTTTTACGGTACTTAGGCTGATAAACAATTCGGTAGCGATTTCTTTATTCGTCTTATCTTTTCTGATGGCACTTAAAATGGTTAATTCTTGAGGCGTCAAATGTTGGAGTGCTTTCTTATCAACCTTTTGTTTCTTTAGTTGCAGGCCATAATAGCCTGTAAGGCACATAAGGAACAAACCTCCGGCGTACCAAAAGTAGCTCAATTGGGACGTTTTTGACGCTGTGAATGTAGGGGTTTGTATGGATGTGTGGGCGTTGCGTTCTTGTATATATTGTAGGGTAAATTTCTTGTTTGGGTAGGTAGCTAATAATCTGTTTTCTAAGGCCAAATAATACTCGTTTTTTTTAGATTTTCTAGAAAGTAGGGATAGGTTTCATTCTTTCTGTCGGATAAAAAGGTATATACATAGAGTTCTGCCAATGGTTCATTTGCCGCTTCGCCATACTCTTGTGGTCTTTGAAACCATTTTTTTAAATTTAGGGATATACTAGCCTCACTGTTATGCCCTATGAAACCCACAATCATGTCTTCTTTTAACCCATCAATTGGTAATAAAAGACCAGAAGCAGCGTTATTGGAAGCTATATCACAGAAGAATTGCTTGTTCTGCAACAAAGGAAATAAAATCATATCCCTTTTTTTGCAATAGACAAAACGCTTCTGCTGCTGCAATCCCAAAAGGAATAACTATCTCCTGTAGTATTGTTGTTACAATCATCGGTATGGATTCGGTACATGTTGTTTTGTTCCGATAGGTTATCACCCTCAAAAATAAAAAAATCCGCGATCATCTGCTTGGGTTTTCACCAAGATTTGGTCCGCATGCACACGAGACGATTTTCTGTAGTTTTCTATCATCGAGAGTTATACTGTTTTACTTTGAGGATTTGGCGCTAAAGGAATACTGTCCCAAACAGCCGATGGTACCAATTAGAAAGATGATGAAGACGCGTAAAGAGACCACTTATTTCGATTTACTTATAAATTTAAGCGATTTTGTAACTATACGGCTACTTTTGCGACATATAAGTACATCAATCAAAATCACAAATCCATGAGTTTTTTAAGAGTTTTATTGGCTATTATTTTTCCGCCACTTTCCGTTATTGGTAAAGGCTGTGGCTCTATAGTTATCGTTTTTCTTTTAACCTTGTGTGGCTGGGTACCGGGAGTTATAGCTGCTTTGGTTATCTTAAATAATCCTAACTAAAGTTCTCGCCAAAGGAGAATATAAATCAACCTAGCTACATCTGTCAGATTTTCAAAACCTAAAAGTTGTAAATAGACTTTGGTATCTTTGCGTAGATGAATAAAAAAGTCAATCTACAAGATTTAGGACTAAAGGACTATAAAGAAACTTGGGACTACCAAGAGCTACTTTTTAAACAGACCTTAGACATAAAGATTAAGAACCGTAGGGAGGAAGCTGGATTGGAAACCCCAAACCACTTTTTGTTTGTGGAGCACCCGCACGTATTTACTTTGGGTAAAAGTGGGGATTTGTCTAATCTGCTTGTAGACGAAAAGCAACTTGCTGAAAAAGGAGCCAAATTTTATAGGATAAATAGGGGAGGGGATATTACCTATCACGGTCCAGGCCAAATTGTTGGTTATCCGATATTAGATTTGGATAACTTCTTTACGGACATTCATAAATATTTACGCCTTTTAGAAGAAACGGTAATCCTGACCTTGGAAGAATACGGTTTAAAAGCCGAACGATCGGAAGGTGAAACAGGTGTTTGGTTAGATGTTGGCACGCCCTATGCCCGTAAAATTTGCGCTATGGGCGTACGAGCTTCACGTTGGGTGACTATGCACGGTTTTGCGCTGAATGTAAACTCCGATTTAGGCTATTTTGATTTAATGGTGCCCTGTGGTATTAAAGATAAGGCTGTAACTTCCTTGAATGTGGAACTCGGAAAAGTAGAAGTGAATATGGATGAGGTAAAACAAAAGCTTTTGAGGCATTTTGAGACCTTATTCCAAGCGACTGTTATAAATGATGAAACGGCGATATAGGTTCTATAAAACTATTGAGGATTATTTGCTAAATTTAGTAAGTTCCATGCGGCTCATTAAGCTTCCGTTTCTGTTATAACTTTTTTGCTTCACCATTCCTACACCTTCGGCCAACCATTGTTTGATAGTCATTTCGATGGTCGCTCCCATAGTTTTCGAGATGTTTTTTTCTGTCATAAGATAGCATTCAAAAGTACCAGCGGCTACCGTAATACTTTCCTTTTTTTCTACTTTTCGATTTGTTTGGTCAACGGTAGTATTCATTTTAATACCGCTCATGCTCATAGCTATGGAAACATTGGCATCAGCTAGTTGTTGTCCTGCGCTAAGGTTCTTCGGAATTTCGATATCGGTTCCCGTAATATCCATTTCAATACCCATTCCTGAATACTGTTGCATCATTTGCGATGGAAAAAGCGATGTGTAGTCGACGCGAACCACTCCATTCTCACAGGTAATGTTATAATTTGAATTGAAAATATCCTTTCCTTTTTTATCGACAAATCTCATATCCAATGCCGCGGTTGTGGACGAACCGTTATCAATAACCGAAGAAATAGTGTAATTTAATACGCCCTCGGTCTTTTCTTTTTTATCATAATTAGTATATTGGAAGGAGGTGCCTTCTTCCATAGGGTGAAATTTGCTACAGCTGTTTTGGGCTATTGTAAAGTTAAATGCAACTAAGAATAAGGAGATAGGTGTTACTGACTTTTTCATGAATTAAATATTGATTTAGTGTTTGTTTTAATGCCTACATCATTGTTTGATGAATTCTACACGGCGATTTTTTCCATTGCCGTCAGGGGTGTTATTTTCACCAACAGGCTCGGACTCCCCCTTGCCTTCTATAGATAACCTATTCGGTGTAACATTATATATGCTTACCAATGCGTTTTTTACAGCCTCAGCCCTTTTTTCAGAGAACGCCTTGTTTATATTGTCATCGCCATCGGCATCAGTGTCCCCTACGATTTTTAGTTTTATAGTAGCATCTGGTTGCATAACCTGGTATATCTGTTGAATGATGCCCATTGACTGTGGCTTAATATTGGCCGATCCACTGTTGAATAAAATACCGTTAGTAGAAATTTTTCCGTCGGCGAGTAACTTTCGTCAAAGGTTCATGCCGCCTTTAGTAATTTTGAAATTACTGCGATAAATGGCCTCTTTTTCGGTCTTGATACCTTGCATCTGAACATTTTCTAGAAGTAAACGTGCTACGTCAATATTTTTTTTAATTCATCCAAAGTCTAAACCGTTGTTTGTTTACAGCAATTGAAATAGGGTATTTTTCTTTTACCGTATTCCTAATACCTGCGTTTACCTCGTAATGCATGACACGTTTGCCTCCAATATTGTTTTCAACAACAATACCACGGCCGATAAATTAACAAAAAAAGGACTCTATTGAACCCCAATTTTTGGCTTTATCAAAAGTATGGTTGTCGCTGACGGATACACCTAAATACAAGTGCGAAGAAGTCTTATTATCAAGACCTGTGCCTTGAATATTAAATTCTAGGGTGAATTTTTCGGGAAGATTTGTAATATCCGGTATGTAAGCAGTGTTGTAACCTGGTAAGATATTCAACCATTTGTTAGGGTACCCTTCAATGGTTACCAGTTCACCACTTCCGTTTGTGTTCTAGTTCGCTGGAAAATCCCCAATAAAGTCGTTAGAAAAATCATCAAAAAAGAATTACGTATCACCAGCAATCAAATCAAATTTGCTGTAGACTGCTAAGATTTCGGGCCCAGATGTAGATGTAATTTCATTATCCAAAGTTGGAACGTCTTGCCCTTGATTTTTTGTATTTATAGAACCGTTCTCTTGGGGTAGCGGGGTTTGCATTCCTTTGGTTTTGCCAGGCTGTAAGATACTGTCCAGGGCTGCATCTGTTTTCTTTAGGGTCTCTCGCTTTACTCTACTCTCTACCGTTTTTTTGGCGGCACGTTCGGCAGCTTTTCCTGATTTATTTAAAAATTAACTTTGTGCTGGAGCTGTAAATACTATCATTACAGCAAGCAAAATCGTTGTTCTTAACAACTTTTTGAACATGGTCATTTTCCTGTATTTAGTGTTCCTTTTAATGTGCTGTTTTAGGCTTTACCCGCGATATAAATATTAATGAAAACAATATGCTTGGAGTTTTCGTTTCCTTAAAAGTATAAACTAAACAAGCTGTCTATTCTCCAAATTTTGTGTTTGCGGTTTATGGTTGTATGGTAGGAACCTATGGATGTATGATTTGTAAAATACATGAAATCGGGTATCATCTATTTGGCTAAAACTTGGGGTTTATGAGAATTTAGTTTTGTGATAAGGGAAGGGAATTGTGTTTTACACAGGTTGAAAAGGATTAGTAATATGCCAAAATACTTTCATTATTTGAGTGAAGGAATACCCGTATTTGATGCTAAACATACGGTAAAAGAGAAGCTAAAAGAGCTGCTAAATTTCAGGGCTTTTGTTCTATTTGTATTGGCTTATAGTACAGCTTATTTCTGCTTTAGGAATAACATATAACAGTAGCCATGACCAGTGTAAAATTTCAAAAACCAAAGACGCAGGTTTTTCGGGAGGTGTTTGGGCTAGTTGTTAGATATGCTTTTAATTCTGGCTATCAGTTTATTCTATAGACCGTAAATGAGTTCTCCTGGTCTTTGATGACCAGTTCTGGTTTTCTGTCCTTATTTATATCTGCCATATCAATACTAGAGGAGCCATAAATAGGGAAATTTGGAATAGCCACTGCTTGACTGTCGAATAAATAACATTTTTGGTTTTGGATATCCGTCACCGAGACGTAAATCTTATCGTTTATATAGAAAATTCTAGGTTTGGAGTAAACGCCAAGATCTAAGATTACTTTTTTGCCCCTTATACTTAGCACATTATCGTTCATGATAGCCAAAGTTTTGGAAGTTGCATCAAAACCATGGTCTATGTTTAAACCAAGCTCCGTTTTAGTAATCTTGCCTTTGGTATCTATTTGATATAGGAGCCCGTCGCTTGAGGTAAGACTAATGGTATTTTGGTGTAATCTTATGGTATTATCTGAAAATGGAATTTCTTCTTTTGTTTTAATTCTCACCTTACCTACCCTATTTAATACTTTAAGGGTGTTATTTGCAAGCTTAAAGACGAGATAGTCCTTTCTGTTGATTTTAAAATGCTGTGGCGCTTCAATAATATTGTCAGATGCAAAGGTATATTTAAAGCCGGTTACAATCTTACCTTGGTTGTTATACATGAAAATCTTTTTGTTCTGGGTAACTAAAAAACGGTAATCCTTCTTTCCTTCATAGTCAAAAACGGCCAAAGGATTTAAATTTCCACCGGGAAAATCCATGGAAAATGGGGCTACAGTTTTACCGTTACGATCAAGGATTAGGAACTCATTATTGGTTGTGAATGCAAATTGTAGTTTTCCATTTTTGTATAGGTCTACTTGATGTACCTTCCCTTGTAAAGCCCCTTCTAGCTGCTTTTTCCATAGTACGTTGCCATTATTGGAAATTAGATAAAGCACGTTATCCAAATCTTGTACAATGAGTTCTCCCATTTTTGTACGATGGTTGATGGTAAATTGCGGAACAGAACGTAGATCTGTATCTAATTGAGAAGTGAATACTGAGGTGATGCTATTTTTAACTTTTTGTTCACCAATCTTTTTTATGAAATAACTGCTATGAAAAAATTCGGTTTCAGAAATGATTTCTGAACCAAAAACATAATCGGATAAATTAGCTGCTTTCAGCTGTTTCGCCGTTTCTGCTAGATTGTATTTCACTAAGCTATTTTCAAAACCATTGGCGTTTGCAACGGCTAAAATGGAGGAAGCTTCCGTGGTAAGTTCTTCTAAGTTTTGAAAAAGGCTAGTTTTTGGTATGGTGTTAGCGTTTTTGTAGGCTATGATTACTTTTTCTAAGGATTCCTTCTCTTGGGCAAAAATTAAGGTGTTCTCTATGACACAACTATACTTAGATTCAAAATCAGCTACAAGTGGTTTTAAAGCACTCTCAAGAAGTGCGGTTTCTCCGAGTTCCCATATTTCACTTCCTTGAAATTCAACACTGCTTTTACGTATACTTTTTAAATAATCGGTTATTTCATCTGTCCCAAAGGTTTTTAGGAGCACTAGTGGCTGCTCTTCTAGTTGTGCAGTCCCTATTTCCTCAATGGTACTAAAAAGAGAATCTATAGCTGTGTTTTGATTCAAATAAAGCCTTTGATTTGAAGAAAACGATTGATAGTTGCTAAAGGTGTACGATGCAAAGGAAGATGTATTCGCTGGGAGCATTTCGTACGTAACATTCGCTAAGGGCTTGGCTCCTGAAAATAACTCAAGAAAGTTCTTGTTAGTATCTTTAGCGGTACTTATTCCGTTTAAAAAAAGTCCGTCACTCCCTAAGGATACATCCAAAAATAGCCAATCTGCAAAATGGGATGGGAGTAGAGTAACTTTTACGTTGGTAAGATGTTCTAAGAGTGCGTCGCTATTATTTAGGTCAATCCACAAATGACCTGATTTTGTAGCGTCGGAAACATTATGAAATTTTACTAGTTGTGGATTTAGTACCCGTGTGTCAAACGTAGAGATAAGATGCTCCAGTAGTTTAATAGAAGAACTTAGGATTTCTTTTTTTTCGATACGAGTGGTGTAAAATTCATGATTTTCAACGGTGTATTTTTTAATATTGAAGTTTTGATATTGTAATGTTTCTATGGTTTTATCGGCTACTTCTGAAAGTTGTAAATAGGGTATTGTGTCCGAAGCTACAAAGGTGAAATCCAGTGTTTGTAGCGAGTCAATTGTAAAACTGATTAGTGCTTCTTGGGAAGGCTGTACATAATTTAATGGAACAAGAACCTCAGATATTTTTTTACTTAGATCTAAGGTAATTAGCTTTTGAATAAGGTCGTTTTCATCCAGTTCGGCGGTAAAGGCATTAAAGTCGTTTATTTTAACAATTGCACTGGTATTTTCAGGTATAAATTGTAACAAGCTGTACTGGTATTCCTTTTTTGGGGAACATTGAATTCCTAATGCAATACCTAAAATCAGAAGAATTTTAATTTTCATCCGTTCATGTTTATTTGTTTTCACTTGGCTTTATTCGCTCGCTCCATGGCATTACTCTTTCCTGCGGGGATAAACGTTCTCCAAACGATATTTTAATCTGTGTATAGAATTATTGTATTTGATTTTTTGAAAATCTTGAAACAAATTTATACTTTTTATAGTTCTATTGTAAGCGGTCGGGGAAGTAGTTGAAAGCTTTTTCTGTGATAGGGCGTTACTCCATATTTTTTTATTGCCGCCCTATGTTCCTTAGTGGGATAGCCTTTGTTTTGTTTCCAATTATACATAGGATATTCTTCGTGTATACGCTCCATATATGCGTCTCTGCAGGTTTTAGCCAAAACGGATGCCGCCGCAATGCTTAAGTATTTAGAGTCCCCTTTGATAATACAGGTATGCAGTATGTCTTTATAAGGATTAAACCGATTACCGTCAACAATTATATGTTTGGGTACTATTTTCAATTGCTCTAGGGACCGGTGCATAGCCAAGAAAGAAGCATTTAAAATATTTATTTCATCTATTTCCAATGGATATACATGAGCCACGGCAAAAGATGTGCTGGCTGCTTCTATAATCGGTTTTAATTCATTTCGCTTGCGTTCCGATAATTGTTTGGAGTCGTTAAGGACCCCGTTCTTAAAGTTTTTTGGAAGGATAACCGCTGCTGCAGTAACAGGGCCGGCAAGGCATCCTCTGCCTGCTTCGTCTGTACCTGCTTCATTAAAAGCTTTATAATATTTTTTCAGCATGATAGTTTTACTATGTTAAAGTTAAGCTTATTTTAATATTTTATTAAGTTAAAAAATTAAAAATAAATCAAAAAAAAGTGTTTAATAATATTAAAATAATAATAAACAAACAATTTTTAACAAATACCCTTTTAAGGTGTGTTTGACCCTTGGATTAGTTATTTGTTTTGTGGAAGTTTACAAAAAACTAATTCAAAATTAAAATTTATGAAACAGAAAATTAATTGGATGTTAATACCTTTTTTGGCCCTGTGCATGTCATTTACCTTTGCACAGGAGAAAACAATTTCTGGTCGTGTTACTGACAACTACGGAAACCCCTTGCCAGGAGTTTCCGTAGTTGAAGTTGGAACTACAAATGGAACGCAAACTGATTTTGATGGCAACTATACTATACGTATAAATCAAGGACAGACTTTACGTTACAGTTATATAGGTCAAAAAACAGTTAACGAAACTGTAGTGGCTTCAAACACGATTAATATTAAGATGCTAGAAGATGCGGAGGCACTAAATGAGGTTGTCGTCGTTGCATACGGTACGCAGTCAAAAAAGAAAGTGGTCTCCAGTATCTCTGTTATTGATGCCGAAGCGATACGAGATCTTGTTGTTACAGATCCGCAAAGCATCTTACAGGGTCAAGCAGCCGGTGTTCAGGTGGTAGGTAGTTCCGGTCTTCTAGGTGCCGCGCCTGAGGTTAGGATTAGAGGTAATAGCTCCATAGGTTTGGATGCCAGACCTTTATTTGTTATAGATGGTGTAATCCTTGGTGATAACTTTCTAACTGGAGCACAAGGTGGGGGTCAAGGTTTGAATCCGTTGGCAAGTATTAACCCAAATGATATTGCGAATATAGCTGTATTAAAATCTGCTTCCGCCACAGCTGTGTATGGCTCTAGGGGTGCCAACGGGGTAGTTTTGATTACGACTAAAACTGGTGGTAAAGACGGGAAGGTGACTGTCACATTAGATGTCAATACTTCTTTTTCTAGGGTTACCGATACACCGGATTTATTGAATGCTCAAGAATTTTTAGATTTACGCGCCCTCACAGGAGTAGATGTTACCGGCCAAGGAGCTGATTTGGATTTTATGGATATAGTCTTTAGAGAGGCCGTGTCCCAATCTTACAACGTGGGTGTTAGCGGTGGTAATGAGAAAACGAGCTATTTTACGGGCTTTACCTATGAAAACCAGGAGGGTATTATGGAGGGTGATGCATTGGAACGAACAAGCTTCAGAAGTAATTTAAGGACACAGGCCAATGATTGGCTAGCTGTGGGCATGAATGTTAACGGTTCGCTGAATAAATTTGACAGAGTCCCTTCTGAAAATGCATTCGCTGCACCGTATACCATAGCTAATTTGCAAAGACCGGATGTTCCAATTAGAGATGCGGATGGTAATTTTACGACCGCAGGAAATGTTGGAGGTGGTAATATCGTAGCGCAGGAATTGCTAGAGTTGAATTTATCCGCACAAACAAGGATTCTTGGTAATTTTTTCGCGGAGGTAGATTTATCCTCACTTGTAAATGGTTTAAAATTTAAATCGGATATTGGAATCGATAGGGTTTCTATAGAGGCTCAACAACGTGAGATTGAAATTTTAACGCCGGGTGGCTTGGCTTTTAATAGCATCAATCAGCAAAACAGGCTAATCGCCACACAAACCATGTCATACGAAAGAACATTTGCAGAAAAACACACCCTTAATTTTATAGGTGGTTTTGCATATGAACAAAACGACCTGCGTGAAATCGCAGTGGAAGGGACTGGCTTATTATCCGATAACTTGCTGAATGTAGATTCTGCTTCCCTATTCCCTACTACAAGTTCAAACGGTACTACCTCTAGATTGGTATCGCAATTTGCAAGAGGGTCTTATGACTATGACAACGGAAAGTATATTTTGGAAGGTTCTATTCGTAGGGACGGTTCCTCAAGATTTGGAGCCAATAACCAATACGGAACCTTTTGGTCAGGAGCTGCGGGTTGGAACGTATCCGATGAGAATTTCATGGAAGAGACTACTTGGATACAGGATTTGAAAATAAATGCTAGTGCTGGTACATCCGGTAACGACAGGATCGGTGACTTCGCCTCTTTGGGTACCTTTATTGTATCCCCTTACGATGGTAACTCCGGTCTCAGTCCTGAAACCCTTCCTAATTCTGACTTAAGATGGGAGAGGACAATTGGTGTCGATGCTGGTATTTCAGCATCTTTCTTTAATAGAAGGGTAAACGTAGGTGTAGAATATTACGAAAGAACCACAGAGGATTTAATACTATTTGTTCCTTTAAATCCTACGTTCAATAACGGACTTAATGGCAGGAACGAAAATATTGGTGAGGTA
>JBLHNI010000019.1:0-18884 GCA_047650615.1 Maribacter sp. | reverse complement strand
GTTGCTAGAGTTTAAACCGAAAAGCAATAAAACAGATATTACCCAAGCCTTAAAGTACTTGACCAATGTAATGAAGAAGAAAGCAATTGTTTTTGTGCTATCGGATTTCATAGCATCGGATTACGAGCGTAGCTTGAAGATTACAGGTAACAAACACGATGTTACGGGAATACGAGTGTACGATGAGCGAGAGGAAAATATTCCAAATCTGGGTATGGTACAGATGATGGATGCAGAAACAGGTGCGCTACAATTAGTAAATACAGGCTCCAAAAAAGTCCGCAATGCCTATGCAGAATTTCACAGGGAAAGGCTTGATTATTTTAAGGAAACGTTCAAAAAATCAGGTTGTGGCGTTTTGGACTGTCGTGTAGATGAGAGTTACGTTAAAAAATTATTGGGCTATTTTAAACGAAGATGATGATGCTAGAGACCAATACTAAAACCTACGCATGGCCCTTTGGGGCAAGCTACCGCAATTCTGCTTCCAAACTACTAAGCTGTATTCTTGTCATATTGTTATTGATAGGATTTCAGGGATTTTCTCAATCCAAACCAACCATAAAAACCCAAGTTGATACTACCTATATTAGAATTGGTGAACAAATACAATGGCAGGTCTCCGTAGAAATAGATTCTACCGACCAAGTCATTTTTCCGGAAGGCCAAACCTTTTCACCGCTAGAAACGGTAGAAGCCTATGCCACAGATACTACAAGAAAAAAAGATCGCCTCACATTACAAAAAATATACGCGCTTACACAATTTGATTCCGGTTCTTATAAACTCCCCAAACAACGCATAGAAATTAATGGAGTCGGCTATTTTACAGATTCGCTCGAAATAAACGTTGAAACAATTCCTGTGGATACCTTGGCGCAAAAGATGTATGATATTAAACCCTTGATAGTGGTTGAAAAAACAAATCCCGATTGGTGGAAGTATCTCGTGGGTGGCATATTAGTTCTTACTATTTTGGGTGGGCTATTTTATTGGTTCGTCATCCGAAAAAAACCATTGAGCGAAGAAGAAAAAGAAGCCCTACTGCCGCCATACGATCGTGCGCTGCTGGAATTAAAGCGCTTGGAAAATTCCAAATACCTAATTCAGGACGAGTTTAAGGAATACTACTCCGAACTTACAGATATCGTGCGTTCCTATTTGGAAGAAGACGCACAGATTTCGGCCATGGAAAGTACTACAGGACAGTTGATAGAGAAACTTGAACTATTAAGCGATTCGGGAGAATTAGAGTTGGAAAAAGACACTATTAATCAGTTTAAAAATATCCTCCAGACCGCAGATTTAGTAAAATTCGCCAAATCGAAACCTTCTATGTCGGTTGCCGAACAAGATCGAAAAACTGTAGGTCAGATTGTAGAAAAAACCCATGAGGCCATCCCAGAACCTACAGCGGAGGAACTCATGCAATTGGAGGAATACCAAGAAGAATTGGAACGTAGAAATCAAAAGAAAAAAGTCATCTTGGGATTAGCGTCCTTAGTAGCATTATTGATTATCGGCGGTACCATAGCAGGTTTCAAATATGGCTTTGCCTATATTAAGGATTCTGTATTAGGCAACTCCACTTTGGAATTGCTAGAGGGTGATTGGGTGTCTAGCCGATACGGGTTTCCCCCTATTATTGTAGAAACGCCTAAAGTCCTTGTAAGGCAAGAAATTAAACTTCCACCAGAGGCGAAGGCAAACATTAGTGAGATACAAGTATTCGCCTACAGAAGTGCCGTAGGGCTTTTTACTGTTGCTACAACCTCAGTTGCCTTGAGCCAAGAGGCAGAACCGGATTTTACCCAAACGATAGAACAAATAATTAAAAACTTCGAGGAACAAGGAGCTAAGAACATCATAACAAAAGAAGAA
Source organism: Maribacter sp. (assembly GCA_047650615.1). Taxonomy (GTDB): domain Bacteria; phylum Bacteroidota; class Bacteroidia; order Flavobacteriales; family Flavobacteriaceae; genus Maribacter. The sequence continues at coordinate 17,003 of JBLHNI010000019.1, read as the reverse complement.
GACTTCATCACCATTAGTGGTGTTAAAGGGCTAAAAGTGTATGGAAGTGGTAAATTTGCTGTGCCAGAATCCAAGGAGTTAACTAAAGGAAAATACACCGTTTTATTGTTTGGCGGTAAAGGATTTCAGCAATATATTATTTTAACCTGGCTGGACGATGACTCCTATGCACAGGACATTGTAGATAGAATATTAACCACTGTTGAAGTAAAAACAGAAATTTAGATGTTAGAGAATATAACATTCGCAAATCCAGATTTCTTTTGGCTGTTCCTGTTATTGCCATTCGCCGTTGTTTGGTATTTATTTAAACAAAAGGAAGAAACCGCCTTTGTTCGTATATCAAGTTTAAAAGGATTCAGCAATACTAGTTTTTTACCAAAACTTAAACCGCTACTTTTTATACTTCGCCTGTTGGCACTTGGTGCCATTATCGTAGCGATGGCCAGACCGCAAACCGAGGATATTTCTACCAGAACAAAAACTACGAAGGGAATAGATATTGTTATGGCCATAGATGTTTCTTCGAGTATGTTGGCCCGTGACCTTAAACCAAATCGCTTGGCAGCGTTAAAGAAAGTTGCAGCCGATTTTATTAAACAAAGACCTAATGACCGCATAGGATTAGTAGCCTACGCAGGTGAAGGATACACCAAAACGCCCATAACTACAGACAAGTCCATCGTACTTAACTCCCTTAAGGATATTACTTATGGGCAATTAGAAGATGGAACTGCTTTAGGTATGGGCTTAGCAACCTCAGTAAATAGACTAAAAGATAGCAAGGCTAAAAGTAAAATTATTATTCTTTTAACGGACGGTGTCAATAATTCTGGCTTTATTGAACCTCAAACCGCTGCCGACCTAGCGATTGAGTTTGGCATAAAGACCTATACGATAGGCTTGGGCACCAACGGAAATGCACTTTCGCCGATTGCATACAATCCCGACGGCTCTTTTAGATACGGAATGCGGCAAGTAGAAATAGATGAGGAATTATTAAAAGAGATAGCTAAAGTGACAGGTGGTAAATATTTTAGGGCTACCAACAACGAGACCCTAGAAGAAATTTATGAAGAAATAAATAAATTAGAAAAAACCGAAATAGAAGAATTCAAGTACTACCGTTACGAGGAAAAATTTAGGCCTTGGATATGGATTGCTGGTATTTTATTACTTCTAGAATGGTTACTAAGAAACACAGTGTTTAGAAGTTTTGTATAAATCATGATACAGTTAGACGAGAAAATATATTTTTATTTACTGCTCATCATACCGGTGATCATCGTACTGTTTCTGCTTTTGCTCGTTTGGAAAAAAAAGACACAGCAGAAGTTTGCCAATGACTTCCTTTTAAAAAGATTAACGCCCAATCGCTCCTACTACAAAGGCACCCTAAAATTGATTCTTTTTCTTTTAGGCCTTTGTGGCTTGATTATAGGCCTTGTGAATCCAAAAATCGGCACCAAGCTAGAAACGGTAAAAAGGGAAGGTGTAGATATTGTTTTCGCAATAGACGTATCCAAAAGTATGCTGGCAGAAGACATTGCTCCCAACAGAATAGAAAAGGCCAAAAGATTGGTGTCGGAAATCATTAACCAATTGGCAAGCGACCGCATTGGTATCATTGCCTATGCAGGCCAAGCGTTTCCGCAACTACCTATTACCACGGATTATGGCGCGGCAAAAATGTTTTTACAGAGTATGAATACCGATATGTTGAGCTCGCAAGGTACCGCGATAAACGAGGCCATAGAATTGGCTACTACCTTTTACGATGATGATGAACAGACCAACAGAGTTCTTTTTATAATTTCTGATGGGGAAGACCACTCCGCAGGCACCACATTGAACTCCGTAGAAGAAGCCGTAGATGAAGGTATTCAAATTTATACCATCGGTGTTGGAAAACCCAAAGGAGCTCCCATTCCCTTAAAACGAAACGGTATTCTAGAAAGTTTAAAGAAAGATTCCCAAGGCGAAGTAGTAATTACCAAATTAAACCAAAAAATACTGGTTGACATATCGGATGAAGGTAATGGGAAATATATTGATGGCTCCAATACAGAAGAGGCCGTAGAAATTATAAAAGAAGAGTTGCTCCAAATGGATAAGAAAGAATTTGAGGCCAAGCAATTTGCTGAATATAAAAATCAATTTCAATGGTTTTTAGGAGCAGGTTTTTTACTGCTATTTCTAGAGATTTTTGTTTTAGACAGAAAAACAAAATGGTTAAAAAAATTGAATTTGTTCAACGAAAAACAGATAGATTAAGATGAAAAAAATCGCATACCTACTTCTGATGTTTGTTGTATCAACACCATTCTTTGCTCAAGAAGAGAACTTAAAGGCAAAAGAAAAAAGTCTTAAAAACTCAAAAAATTATACCTGGGAAGGAAATAAAAAATTATCAGAAGATAATTTTATAGCTGCTGAAGCGGATTATAGAGTAGCTATTTCCGAAAGTCCAGAAAATGCGGCAGCCCCTTTTAACCTCGGGAACGCATACTATAACAATGAAACCTATAGTGAAGCCTTTGGTCGGTTTAAAGAAGCCGGCGAAAGCGCCACAGCCAAAACAGAAAAGCACAATGCCTATCATAATATGGGTAATGTTTTTATGAAGCGTAAGGACTATACCAAAGCGGTGGAAGCCTATAAAGAAGCCTTACGAAACGATCCTACCGACGAGGAAACCCGATACAATTTGGCCCTAGCCAAAGAACTCTTGAAAAAAGACGAAGAAAACACAGACAAAAATCAAGATAACAAAGACGAACAGGATAAGGAGGATAAAAAAGATCAGGATAAAGAGGGAGACAACGAGGACGAAAAGGACCAAGACAAGAAAGACGAGGGCGATAAAGGGGATGAAGGAGATCAAGACGATAAGGGCGACAAAAAGGAAGATGAAAATGAGGAAGGTGATGGTGATGACAAAAAAGAACAAAATAAAAAACCCGAACAAGGAGAGAACCAAAAAGATCAACCTCAGCCCAAACCCAACCAACTCTCCAAACAACAAGTAGAAAACCTGTTACGGGCGATGCAAAACGCGGAAAAGAAAGTACAGGAAAAAATTGATGCAAAAAAAGTGCAAGGAGCAAAAGTAAAAACAGAAAAGGACTGGTAGCATAAAGATGGATTTTAAAAAAGGTATCGTATTCGTAAGCATATTTCTATTTGGTTTCCTCTTAAAAGCACAGGACGCGGCTGGCGTTACGTTTGAAATGAAGTTGAGCAAGCCCAAACTAGGGCTTAACGAGCGCTTGCGCGTGGATTTTACCATGAACAAGGACGGAGATAATTTTAATCCGCCCGACTTTGCTGGTTTTAAAGTGCTCATGGGGCCATCTCAATCCATAAGCTCTTCATGGATAAACGGTGTGCGTAGTTATTCCAAATCCTACTCCTATACCTTGGCTCCAACAGCCAAGGGAAAACTAAGGATCAATCAAGCAACTATAATAATCGGTGGAAAAACCTATAAATCGCTGCCTGAGGATATTGCGGTTACCGCTGCCGTAGATAAGCCTAGCGACCAGATGACCGCAGACGATATCGCGGATGAAAACCTTCATTTAGTAGCCGAAGTTTCTAAGAGTAATCCTTACATGAACGAAGGGATTACCGTAGTCTATAAATTATATGTAAGCCCGTCTATCAGCGTATCCAACTATCAACCTTTAGACAATCCGAAATACAATAATTTTTGGAGCCAAGACATTAAAGTTACCAGTTTAAATGCCAAAAATGAAACTTTTAAAGGAAAGCCCTATCGCTATGTCATATTAAAGAGGGTGGTTTTGTATCCTCAGAAATCTGGCAAGCTAGAAATAGAACCGCTTTCGTTGGATGTTACCGTAGACGTACCGACGAATAAACGTGATTTTTTTGGCGGTAGAGTCTATGCTCAAACTAATAAAACAGTTTCTGCCGGTAACAGAACAATTAATGTAAAAGCACTACCGTTAGAAAATCAGCCAGCGGACTTTAAGGGTGCTGTAGGCGATTTTAATTTTTCAGTCACTACGAGCAAGCCAAGTCTAAACGCTTCGGAGTCCTTGCAAGCAGTAGTTGAAGTAACAGGAAAAGGAAACTTAAAACTATTTAAACTACCTGAACTGGACCTTCCCAGTTCCTTAGAGGTATACGAACCAGAATTTACAGAAGGTGTGCGTACCACACTAGGTGGTATGCAAGGAAAAATAAACAACAGCTATACCATTGTACCCTCCTTTAGAGGTAAATATCCATTACCATCTATATCTTTTAGTTTCTTTAACCCAAAGACAGGGACCTATACTACCTTAAAATCTAGTGAAATTATCATAAACGTTTTGGAAGGGCCTAACAGCGCTGCAAGTAATGCCCTTAATACGTCTAGCACGAACAAACAAAGCGTAATTGCAGCTAATAGTCAGTTTAACTTTATAAAGCTAAACGCAAACCTTAGTCCCGTTGGCAGTACGTATTTCTTTGGGTCTAATCTATTTTATTCACTGTTATTGATACCCTTACTATTTATTCCTGTCGCAATCTTGTTTCGTAAAAAACGCGAAGAACTTGCAAGTGATGTCATGGAAAATAAAGCAAAAAAAGCCAACCGGTTGGCCAAACGCTACTTATCAAAAGCAAAAAAAGAATTAGGTAACAAGGAGTCCTTTTATGTAGCATTAGAAAAAGCACTGCATAATTATCTAAAAGCTAAATTAAAAATCGAGACCTCAGAGTTCAGTAAGGACAAGATATCCGAACTACTACTGCAAAAAAATGTGGAAGAAGCTACAATAAACGGCTTTATAGCATTACTAAAAAACTGCGAAGCGGCAAGATATAGCCAATTTTCCAATGTACAGATGCAGCAAGACTACGAAAAAGCAAGTGAAGTAATATCACTAATAGATAAGCAAGTATAAAATCGTGAAAAACATCATCATCATATATCTTTTATTTTTTGCCCTTATCGGCAAGGCTCAAAATACACCTGCTTTTGATCAAGCTACTACTTCTTACAACGATGGAGCGTATGAAATAGCCATTGCACTATATAAAACTATTTTGGATAGTGGTGAACATTCGGCTGAACTGTATTATAACCTTGGGAATTCCTATTACAAATTAAACGACATTCCTAATAGTATCTATTTCTATGAAAAAGCACTGGTATTAGCACCCAATGATACTGAAACACTGAACAATTTAGGTTACGCACAGCAAATGACCTTGGACGCGATAGACACCCTGCCGGAAACCGGTTTAGCCCGATTCTACAAAAAAATAACCAATGCACTCCACTTTGACCAGTGGGCCTATATGGCTGTTGTTTTCATGTTGCTGTTTGTATTGCTGTATATTTTATTCTATTATTCTAGGTACTCTTCAAGAAAAAGGTGGGCATTTATTGGAAGTATTACCTGCTTATTTATTTCACTAATCACCATTGCATTCGCCTATATAGCTCAAAGTGATTCTAATGCGAACAGACCTGCAATTATCTTTGCGGACGAAATTGGTATTCAGGCAGAGCCTAATACCACAAGTAGTGAGGTTTTTGTTTTACATGCAGGCACCAAAGTCAACGTATTAGAAGAGCTAAACGACTGGAATAAAATAAGGCTAACCGATGGGAAAACTGGTTGGGTAGCTTCTGAGCATCTAAAATTGTTAAAAGATTTTTAGTTAATTTTAACATATTCCAATAGTATTACTTTTATATTTACTTTTTTAGTAAGAGCGTATTACTATGAAGCTTTTTGTCGTTCTATTTTTTTTTCATCTTGTTTACATGTGTTATTCCTCCTACGTGCCTTTTATTATTGGATATCAATTTAGACACAGGTGTGCTTTTTAGCAGAAGGAAGAAAGTTAAAGAGACCTTGAAGTGTTCTTTTTTACGTGTAACCTTATTGTTGCTTTTAACAATGAAACAAAAGTATGTCTCTAAGTACGTTCATCGAACGTTACCATGACGAATCTTTAGAGGTGTTTCTTGCACTACCTAAATAAGATGGATGCTTTTATAAGACTACGATTCACAAAACTAATTTTAACATATTTCAATATCGTACATGATTTGTATCGCATCGTTTTTTTAAGGCTTAACTAATATACTTTATGGTCTCTTACAAACATGGCGTTATTAATTTATTTTGATTTCACAAAAGACTATGACCTATGCATAGGATGACACAGTATTCAAAGCAGTTTTAAAACAATACAACCGGTATGTTCCGTAGTAAAAAACTAAAAATAGCACTCAAATAATAGACTAGTAATTTTTTAAAGATGGTAGCTTGTGCCAAATGACTAGAGATTAAGATTTCCTTAGCAACATTTATTTAAAAGCACAATACTGCATGAATCCCAAAAAATAAAAGTAATATTAGTCATGTACTCGATTAACGAAAATAAATATGAAAACACATACAAAAGAAACACAATCAAGTATTACCCCAGCAAAGTCATTACAATTCTTAAAAGAGGGAAACCAAAGATTCCAAGATAACTTAAAAGCGAATAGAAACCTGTTAGAACAAGTTAATGATACGAGCGAAGGACAATTCCCCTTTGCTACTATTTTAAGTTGTATTGATTCAAGAGTTTCAGCAGAATTAGTTTTTGACCAAGGACTTGGTGATATCTTTAGTATTAGAATTGCAGGTAACTTTGTTAACGTAGATATTTTGGGTAGTATGGAATTTGCATGTAAACTTGCCGGAACCAAATTAGTCGTTGTTTTAGGCCATACCAGTTGTGGTGCTATTAAAGGTGCTTGCGATCATGCCCGAATGGGTAACCTTACTGCTTTAATAAACAAGTTGGAACCTGCTGTTGCTGCGGTTAAAGAACCAAAGGACGAACATATTAGAAACTCTAAAAACCTTGAATTCGTAGACAGGGTCTCCGAAGAAAACGTTCACCTAACCATCGAAAATATTAGGGAACGCAGTGAAATTTTGGTTGATATGGAGCAGAACGATGAAATAAAAATTATCGGAGCAATGTACGATCTCTCTACTGGGACCGTATCTTTTTACGAATAAAAAAATTGAATAGTCCTGCATAAACAAAATCGTGTATTCTTTTCTTTGAAGAAGGGTAATACTACTCACACATTTACCACACTGCCGAAGAGAATGCTTAGAACATAAAAAATAATTAAGAAGACTATCAAATGGCAAAACGAACTTTTAAACGACATGGTTCGAATACCATATAACACTGTATTCAATGATTAAAAACTTATTTTCAAATTTTAAAGGAGATCTCCTAGGGGGTATTACTGCTGGTATAGTTGCGTTACCCTTGGCACTCGCCTTTGGTGTAAGCTCAGGTCTTGGCCCTACAGCTGGACTTTACGGTGCTATTTTCATCAGTTTTTTCGCAGCGCTTTTTGGTGGTACTGACACACAAATTTCAGGGCCTACCGCTCCAATGACAGCTGTAAGCATGGTTATAATTGCCGGTATTATAGCCACTTTTGATGGTAGTGTAGAAAAAGCCCTACCTGCTATTTTAACGGTGTTTTTATTGGCAGGCCTAATGCAGATTATACTCGGAATCATTGGAATTGGTAAGTATATAAGGTATATACCCTACCCTGTTGTGTCTGGTTTTATGACTGCAATAGGTGTAATCATTCTTGTTACTCAGATACTCCCAGCTCTAGGCTATTACCCCAAAGAAGATATGTCGTGGGTAACCCCCTTCAAACCTCAGGCAGAAGAGTTAATCCTGGAAAACATACTTAAAGAAGAGGCAAACGAAGGTATATTGGTACTAGAAAATTTTGAACAGACCATTGCCCGTTCTGGAGAGATTACAGAAACCACTATCATGGAAGAGGCTGGAACCTTAGCAGCCAAAGAAGCCTCAGGTGTTTTAGGAGCCCTTAAAGTACTACCAAAAGCTCTAAGCAATATCAACTGGTTGGAATTGGCTTTGGCATTAATCACTATTCTCATTATTTATGGTTTCAAGCGCATTACCACAACCGTACCAAGCACCTTGGTCGCCCTTTTATTAGTTTCCGGCTCAGCGTACATCTTAGGGCTCGATTATCGTTCCATTGAAGAAATACCACAGGGTTTTCCTATGCCTAATTTCGAAATCTTTACTGAATTTAAATTGTCTACGGTAACCCCGTATATTTTTACTGCGTTGACCCTAGCGTTGCTTGGCGCTATAGACTCGCTATTAACCTCTGTAGTAGCAGATAATATGACCAAGACGAAACACAATCCTAATAAAGAACTGATTGGGCAAGGTATCGGCAATAGTATCGCTGCTCTTTTCGGAGGTCTTCCTGGAGCTGGTGCTACCATACGCACCGTCGTCAATATCAATTCAGGCGGCAAGACACGTTTGTCTGGTATGTTCGCAAGCGTATTATTATTAGTTATACTCTTAGCCTTGGGGCCAATAGCTTCCCAAATTCCTGCTGCAGTATTGGCAGGTATTCTAATAACAGTAGGTATTTCGGTTATGGATTATAAAGGACTAAAGGCAATTCCTAACCTACCAAAAGACATCAAAATTGGACCTTTAAGGTTAAGCTCCGAAGTCATTATTATGATTGTAGTATTGATACTCTCTACATTTTGGAACCTTGTATATGCGGTGGGAATAGGTCTTATAATCGCCTCATTAATGTTTATGAAAAAAATGGGGGATTTGATGGCTTCAAGATCCGATGTAAAATCGTTAACCGACAAGAAAGCTTGGGCAGATCAAGCAAACTTTCCTTCTGCCTTAAAGGAAGAAGTGTTTATCAAGCATATTAGAGGTCCATTGTTCTTTGGAACAACGGGTGATTTTCAGACCTTGACAGATCAAATTCCGAAAACGGCCTCCTATGCTGTCATACGCTTAGACCGAATGCAATACATGGACCAATCGGGACTTTATGCGATGGAGGACGCGCTTCAAGAATTGAATAAAAATAATATTACAGTCCTTTTTGTAAAACTATTACCACAGCCGAGATATATGATGGAACGTATCGATATTATTCCCGATTTTATTCCTGAAGCTCATATTTTTGACACTTTCGAGAACTGCACCACTTGGATTAAGGACCATGTGAAAAACACTATCGAACTTTTAGGCGCTTAAATAGTACATCAAAAATAAGACTGTTATCTTTTGAGGTCTTAAAAAGAATGGGGTCGTATTAAATTCTAGGCGTTTTCAGCACCAAATGTTGTTAGCAAACAAAATAGAGGTTCACCAAAATGTCTTAAATTTGTCGTTTTAAAGAAATCTATGATTAATACATTAAAAGAGCATATTATAGAAGTTGAAAATTTTTCTGTGGACACGAAAGAGGCTATAGAAACGTTTCGCATTAAATACCTAGGTAAAAAAGGATTATTAAATGATTTTTTTGCTGAATTCAAAAAAGTGCCCAATAATCAAAAGAAAGAATTTGGGCAAACCATAAATGAATTAAAAAAAGCTGCAACAGACAAGGTAAACGAACTAAAGAATGCCTTGGACAACACATTCGAAGAAAAAGGGAACTATGGCGATTTAACAAGACCTGGAAACCCTATTGAATTAGGCGCTAGACATCCTATATCAATTGTAAAGAACCAAATCATTGAAATTTTTTCCCGCATAGGTTTCAATGTTTCAGAAGGTCCTGAAATCGAGGACGATTGGCATAATTTTACTGCCTTAAATTTACCGGAATACCACCCAGCTCGCGACATGCAGGATACTTTTTTCGTACAGACTGATCCAGACATTCTGTTGCGTACACATACTTCATCCGTTCAAGTGCGTTACATGGAAAATAACAAACCTCCAATTCGTACGATATCGCCGGGTAGAGTATACAGAAACGAGGCCATTTCTGCACGATCCCACTGCTTTTTTCATCAAGTAGAAGGGTTATACATTGATAAGGATGTCTCATTTGCAGATTTAAAACAAACCTTACAATACTTTACCACTGAGCTTTTTGGCAAGTCCAAGATTCGCCTAAGACCCTCCTATTTCCCATTTACCGAGCCTAGTGCGGAAGTAGATGTGTACTGGGGACTTGAAACAGAAACGGACTATAAAATGACCAAAGGCACTGGCTGGCTAGAAATTATGGGCTGCGGTATGGTAGACCCCAATGTACTTAAAAATTGTGGTATAGATTCAGAGGAATATTCTGGGTTTGCTTTTGGAATGGGAATAGATCGTATTGCATTGCTACTGCATCAAATTTCCGATATACGTTTACTGAGCGAAAACGACATTAGATTCCTAGAACAATTTAAAAGCGCATTATAAAATTTACGCCAAACCACCAGCATAGCTTAACACCCACATTATTTTTATGAAAAAGGACATCGAAATACCTATTGCAAAAGATGTACATGTGGTATTGATACATGAATGGAACGAGGAGTTTTTGTCCAAAGACTGGAATGCTTATGTGCTAAACGATACAGATTCACCCATAGAGATGGTAATGGCAGTTTCCAAAGGTTTTGATGATGAAAGAAAAACATCTACCATCCGCCATGCTCTTGGCGTTATTGCGTCAAAATCATTTGAAAAAATAGAGGGAGTTCAAGAAGATGTTCTTGCCCTTAACAACGAGTTTTTTGTTACGTATTATGCTGACAACAAACTATATGAAAAACGATTTCTCTTTGCTCTTGGTAGCGTAACCGTTGACGCTTTAAAAACAATACCCCTTATTGAAAAGGATGGTATTATGGCAAAATAGACACTCTCCCTTAGGTTCTATTAAACCTTTTGCATAGCATATCTAAAAGTACAGGCAAATACTATCTTTCTTTTACCTCCACCATTTATTTTATAATTATGTTAGACATCACCGTTTTGCATCCCTGCAATTAAATGATTTTTATTCACATTGTTAGTTCTATTAATGTATTCCATAATCATTTGTTATGGAATACATTTCAGAATTAACGATTCAGCGATTACTTTTATGAGCTTATAACCATTTAAGAAATTAGCTATGAGTCCATTCAAGAAATTAACCATACACGTAGAGTCAGAATCAGGGGAAATTCGTACAAGAGAAATAACACCTTTAATAGAAAAAGTGCTGACCGCAGACGAGCAAGCGGCCTTAACTCCAGACGTTGTAATTCAAAGTCTAAAAGAAGGCAACCAAAGGTTTGTAGAAGGAGAACTTACCGCACGTGACCATACGAAACAAATACGCAAGACCGTAGATGGCCAGTTTCCAAAAGCGGTTATTCTGTCTTGTGTAGACAGTCGTGTACCGGTAGAAGATGTATTTGATAAAGGTATCGGTGATATTTTTGTGGCTCGCGTTGCTGGTAATTTTGTAAACGAGGATATTTTGGGTAGTATGGAATTTGGATGCAAGGTATCGGGTTCAAAAGTGATTTTAGTTTTAGGACATGAACACTGCGGAGCTGTAAAAGCGGCGGTAGACAATGTAAAACTTGGAAATATAACCGCTATGCTGTCTAAGATAAGACCTGCAATAAAGTCTCTGAAATATGATGGGGACAGGACTTCTAAGAACCCTAAATTTGTACACATGGCTTGCGAGAGCAATGTTAAAAAAACAATCATAGATATTAGAGCCAATAGCCCAATTTTAAAAGAGATGGAGAGCCTAGGAGAAATCAAAATTATTGGTGGCATCTATGATATGGATACAGGAGCGGTAGATTTTCTTTAAAAACAAACCTTTACCAACCCTAAACCTGGATTATGTTTAAAGATGTTTTTGATTTCAGTAATATTAAAGGTGACGTTACTGGTGGTCTTGTTGCAGGTGTGGTAGCGCTTCCATTAGCTTTGGCCTTTGGTGTTCAATCTGGACTAGGAGCAATTGCAGGACTGTATGGAGCCATTGCCGTAGGTATTTTAGCGGCAATTTTTGGTGGTACAGCAACACAGGCTAGTGGGCCTACTGGTCCAATGACCGTCGTATCAGCAGCGTTGGTAGCCAATGCCATTGAAGTAGCCGGCAGTTTACAGGATGCCATGGGTATCATACTGCTTAGTTTTTTAATTGGTGGAGCCTTACAGATCGTTTTTGGGTTGATAAATATTGCTGGGTATATTAAGTATTTTCCTTACCCGGTAATCTCAGGTTTTATGAGTGGGGTTGGTTTGATTATTATTATACTTCAAATATTTCCGTTTGTAGGTCTAGATTCTGCTAAGTCTACCCTTAAAGTAATGGCAGATTTACCACGATTATTTAGTGATTTTAATTGGCAAGCGCTGGTTTTAGGAGGTATGACGGTAGTTATTTATTATATATTTCCAAAAATAACCAAAGCAGTACCGAGTCCCTTGGTCGCTTTGATTGCCGTTTCTGTTTTTGCTTATTTTATCCAGTGGGATGTTCCCATTATTGGTGAGATTCCTTCAGGATTACCCTCATTGCAATTAGACGGTTTATTCACGATTGATCCTAGCGCTTACTTTTTAGTCTTAGAATATGGCATGGTACTCGCAGTTTTGGGGTCTATTGACTCCCTATTGACCTCTGTCATTGCAGATAACATGACCAAAACGAAACACAACAGTAACCGTGAATTGATAGGCCAAGGGATTGGTAATATGGTCGCAGCTTTAATTGGCGGTATCCCAGGCGCGGGTGCAACAAAAGGGACGGTTGTAAATATAAACTCTGGCGGTAGAACCCGCTTATCCGGAGCCTTACACGGTGCTTTTTTATTAACTATTTTATTAGGTCTGAGTTCTCTGGCAGCCTATATTCCATTAGCTGTTTTAGCCGGAATTTTGATACCTATCGGGTTTAAAATTGTTGACCTAAAAGGACTTCGGCATTTAAAGGTAGTCCCTCGGGCAGATGCAGCTGTTCTTATTGTAGTGCTACTTTGGACTACTTTTGGAAGTTTGATTCAAGCAGTGGGTATTGGGGTAACCCTTGCCGCCCTCCTCTTTATGAAGCGAGCCAGCGATATTGGCGAGGAAGGTATGCAAGTTGGTACTTTAGCAGGCTTTGATGGCGAAAAACCATGGGAAGATGAGGCTGACTTTTTTGAAAAGTTTAAAGACCAGATTTATATCAAACATTTATATGGCCCTTTGTTTTTTGGTTTTACTTCTCACTTTCAAGATCAAGTAAAAAACATTAATGAAGGTGTTAAAATACTTGTGATTCGAATGGACAGAGTACCTTACGTAGATCAGTCAGGTGTATACGCACTAGAAAACGCGATTCTAGACTTAGCTTTAAAAAACATCAAAGTAGTAATTACGGGATTGCAAGAACAACCTAAGGATTTACTCAAATCTATAGACATAATCCCCGACTTGGTTCCCGAAGAACAAGTATTTCTCAATATCGAGGAGAGTTTCAATTGGGTATCTGCTGATTTAAGGGGGCTGAAATAAAAAACAGAATGTGTACTTCTGGTGAGATAACAGAGACTCGTAAAATTAATAGTTACATTGCGCAACCTTTTATAGCTGTTAGCCTCTTAACGGTTAAATGAAATTAAACATCTATTTACTACTTGGGTCCGTTTTCTTTGTTTTCCTGTAAAGAAGGTGACGAAATCGATTGTTCATTAGTGGATTTTGCATTCCAAGCCTTTTCTATTGAATTAGTAGACGTGGAGGAATCTAATCTAATAGCTAATGGCACGTATGACCAAAGTACTATTATCGTTACTAAGGATGGTTATTAACTAAATTCAAATTTAAATACTTCTAAGGTACTCTGTTTTTAGGCTTTAGGTGAAGTAAGTATGAACACCTATGGTATACAATTAAACGATTCTGAAACAGATATCTTAGTATTAGACCTTAGCGGAGAAAATACTCGAGCAGGATGTTCTGTCCCTTATTATCAAATCAATAGTGCTCTGTAAAATGAAGAAGAGCAAGAAATACCACAAGATAATCTCTGTTTTGCTAAAATAACTGTCACCAAATAATTAACCAAAAGTTCTATTACAATCCAAACAGGATGAGCATTAGAAAATTTTTGATTGTGTTTTCGATATTGTCCTTTGGGAGTTGTACCGAAGACACCAAAGAACAAGACGACTGTTCCACACTATACTTCGCTGGCCAAACACTACGTATTAAATTTATGAGCTCAGAAGGAGAGGACCTAATAACAAACGAAACCTATAGTTTAGAAACTATAAAGGATTTGAACGCTGAGACACAGGTAAATGACTTTGGTAACGTTACAGATACGAGCAGGATAACAATAGCTATTTCTGGTGTTACAGGGACCATTGCCTACCACGTAATTTTAAATGATTCCGAAACAGATACCTTAGTGTTGAACTTCAAAAAAATAGTCCAGAAAGGGAATGCTGTAGCCCCGCATATATTCTAGAGATGGCTACTTATGATGGAACTCCGATAGCGATGATTAGCTCAGATTCGGAACCCAAAAAAATAGTTGTTATTAAATAGTTTTCCAAGTAGTGTAAGGTGTATGGCTTAACTGAGAGTTGTAATACTTGATTTGCCCAGTTACTTCCTCTCCTAACCATCTGGGCTTTTGAAATACTTCCTCTTCCGAACTAAGTTCGACTTCTGCTACCGTCAAACCCGAATTCAATCCCTGAAACTCATCCACTTCAAAAGTATGATTACCACAGAGAATCTCAAATCTGGTTTTCTCCAAAATCCCTTTTTCACAGAGTTTAAGCAAGGCTTCGGCCTCGGGTATAGGAATTTCCTTTTCCCATTCAAATCTAGAAGTACCTGCAAGATTGGATTTTCCTTTTACTGTAATAAATCCTTTTTCACCTCTTATACGAATGCGCACCGTTCTATCTGGACTCGTATTTAAAAATCCTTGCACGATTCTGGTCTTGGCGGTAGCATCCACCTTAAATTCGCTAGATAATGTTAAAAATTTACGTTCGATTTCAATCATTCTGTAAACTAGGTTTAGTTGTTATAAATTTACGATATGGAATCCGATTTCCCCTTGCGAAAAATAATTCATGTAGACATGGATGCCTTTTATGCCTCCGTAGAACAGTTGGACAATCCTGAACTTAGGGGGAAACCAATTGCGGTAGGCGGAAGTTCCCAGCGGGGTGTTGTTGCCGCTGCAAGTTACGAAGCAAGGAAATTTGGTGTCCGTAGTGCCATGAGTAGTGTTTTAGCCAAACGGAATTGCCCAGAACTTATTTTTGTAAAAGCACGGTTTGATAGGTATAAGGAAATCTCACAAAAAATACGCTCCGTTTTTTTTGAATATACCGATTTGGTGGAACCCTTGTCTTTAGACGAAGCATATTTAGACGTAAGCACCAATAAAAAGGGTAACCCTTCTGCAACGTTGATAGCTAAGGAAATTCGGCAACGAATTTTAGAGGAAACTGGTCTAAATGCATCCGCAGGTATTTCCATAAATAAATTTATCGCCAAAGTTGCAAGCGATATCAACAAACCCAACGGACAAAAAACAGTTAACCCAGAGGAGGTACTCCAATTTTTAGCCGATTTAGAAATTAGAAAATTCTATGGCGTTGGGAAAGTTACTGCTGCCAAGATGTACCAACTCGGTATTTTTACCGGAAAGGATTTAAAAACAAAATCAGCCGATTTCTTAGGAGAACACTTTGGAAAGAGCGGCAACTACTATTTTAACGTGGTAAGAGGCATTCACACAAGCGAAGTAAAGCCTCATCGAATACCAAAATCTGTTGGTGCGGAACGTACTTTTAACGAGAATCTTAGTAGTGAGATTTTTATGTTGGAACGCTTAGACCAGATAGCAACGGAACTGGATCGACGCTTAAAGAAATCGGATATCGCTGGGAAGACCATTACACTAAAAATAAAGTATAGTGATTTTACGCTGAATACTCGAAGCAAGACCTTACCGTATTTCATCTCGGACAAAAATCTTATTCTAGAAACGGCCAAAGAATTATTGTACCAAGAAGAACTTCAAAATTCCGTACGCTTATTGGGTATTTCATTGGCTAATTTAAACACGGCTAAAAAAGAAAAGACCAAGACAGAGCAAGAAGCTATCTTGGTTCAATTAAAATTCGACTTTTAATAAATAAGGCGTATCCCTATTAAGGTTGAGCAGCTTTATTCCCTCGAGTATTAATAAAATCTTTTTGATTGTAGTCAAAAAGTTACAGATAACTTTGCATCTCTTTTATAGTGTGTAAATGCTATCTGAGTTAATGGATAAATAATTCTAATCGGTTTTCACATCCCTAAATAAGCCCGAAAAGTGAAGCTAGTTTACTTTCATGATACATAAGAAAAGGGATGAATTAGGGCTTTCTTCATAGACTTAGTTTCGGTTTTTGTTTATCCTTTATATTCTTAAAAGAAATTAAATCCTATTAAAAATTGAACAAGATTGTTAATCCTTCCTATTAATTTGATACACATCACTAGTTTTAATAACTTTAATTTTGTTTTTTTGAAAAAATATTAAATACCGCTTAAAGCTTATGGATATTAAAGACTACGATGATGCCGTACGAAAGTTTTACAAAAAATTAAAAATTACGCAACTTCCCGTATCTTCCTGGGATTTTTATGCTATTAATTTTGATAAAGTCTGCGATGCATCAAATGACATAACCTCTCTTTCCAAACTTGCAAAGGAAAATTCGTGGGAATTTGACAACAATATATTCGAACAGGAGCTACAGGAAAAGAAACATATAATCGTAGTTACAGATGCTAAACTGAATATCGTTTACGCTACAAATAATATTTGGCAAATGAACGGTTACAGACCTGAACAGGTTATAGGGAATAAACCAAAAATATTCCAAGGTGAAAAAACTTGTAAAAAGTCATTAAAACTCATATCAACAGCTATTAAAGAAGAAAAATCATTTGAAACGATAGTAACTAATTACAAGCAGGATGGTTCAACTTATAACTGTTGGATTAACGGCCAACCGGTATTCAACAAAAAAGGTAAGCTTATTAATTTCATAGCCTTTGAACGCGAAGTGGCGTAGCGCATATATGTTAGATAAAATAAAAAAACCCGCAATATTGCGGGG
>JBLHNI010000018.1:0-19416 GCA_047650615.1 Maribacter sp. | reverse complement strand
TACGTAGGTCACAAACGTATCTTGGGAACTTACCACAAAAGGGCCAGCATCATTCGTTACAAATACGGACACCTCATCAGAGATTAATTGACCTCCATTTAAGGCATTATCACGCACGGTTAATGCGAAATTGAGTTCCCGCTCTACCAAGGACAAGGTCTCCCAAGCTGTATTCAACCCCGGAGTTGTTTGTGTTAGATCACCAGACAATATGCGCTCCAATTTTGGAAAATAACGAAAAGGTAAGGTGATTGGAGGCAAAGACCTAAACAATGCTCCAGTAGGACTAGTTGGCCCAAACGTTGCTTGGGTAATGATACCATTATCAGTTTGTTCCCAAGTGTAGGTAAGGACGTCCTCAACATCTGTATCCGTAGCATTCCCAGAAAGGACAAAAGCGGTACCTTTTGGAATAGTGAAATCTGCCACAGGAACCAAAGCGGGCGGCGTATTGACCAAAGGAGTGGTTTCGCCACAAGAAATAGTTGTTAGATAGTCATGTATCTGAACAATACTGAAATAATGAAAATAATCGTCGCTATTTTGGGCTACATCATTCTCATTTGTAATACCGGCATATCCCATAATAGTGGTACCGCTTCCAGGCTCTACCTGTGCCTGTGTTCCTTCAGAAATATGAGAGAACGTGTGGTTTGCTCCGAACTGATGCCCCATTTCGTGAGCCACCAAATCTATAGCGAAAAAATCTCCCTGTGGAGATGAAAGCGTGCTATATGCGCTTCCTTTTCTACCGGTACGACAAACAGCACCTACAAACCCAGCATTTCCGTCCAGGGTATTGTCTCTTTGGTTAAAAAGATGCCCTATATCATAGTTTGCATCACCAATAACGGAATCTAAGGTATTCTGTGTCTGAGCACTCAAACCACCAGTAAAAGGGTCAGTTGCTGAATCTAAATAGACAACTTCATCGGTAGTTCCTATCAACTCCAAGGTAACCGCCAAATCATTTTCTAAAACTTCGTTAATCCTAGTAACCGAAGCATTTATGGCTGCTAAAGCATCTACTTTAGTGCCACCATGAAAAGCAGTATATTCCCCGGAGGCCGCCACGGCAAGTCTAAACTTTCGTAACACTTGGTCGTTTACGAGCCGTGCAGAAAGGGCATTCCCCATATCCGCTATTTCAGGGCTTGTTTTACAAACAAATGCCTCCTTAGCGGCGCGGTCTTTCGCGTCATATAGGATATATTTTCCCTTAATGCCTTTTTCCATAAAAACAGAACCTCCATTCCCAGCAGTAGACATCATACTATGAATTCCCTTGTGCGAAACACTAAAGCGGATACGCTTCCCATCGTTCAAAACACTCGTTCCTTTATAGGATTTAATATTGGGGTACTTTTGAGCAAGTGCTTCAGAAAAGGTGCCAGCTTCGACCACCTCAAACGGAATATGTTTTCCATTTGCATCAGGAAAATAGACCACTCCAGCACGACTACGAGCCTTGGATACGGATATCAGTTGATTTTTAAAACGAACTTCATCCAAGATATACGCACTTGCTTTTTTGATTGCAAAACGTTCCAAGGAGGCTCGCTCCTCTGTTCGGGTTAAATCTGTATCTTTCCAGTATGTAGTTTGGGCAGTTCCACAAAAGGAAGCAAATACCATTGTAATTGAAAAAACTAAGCGTAATTTTGCACTCATTGAGGGGCTTTTATCTCAGTTTCAAATATAGTTCTTTTATTTTCCATCATAGGTGATTACAGTCCATAGCATTTCCGAATACAAAGTACAAGAATCTGTTGCCATTACCATAGGCACGTTTGACGGTGTGCATATTGGTCACAGGAAAATACTGGAAAAAGTCATAAACCATGCCAAAGACGCTAACTTAAAATCGGCGGTACTTACCTTTTTTCCCCACCCTAGAATGGTACTTCAAAAAGACACGGACATAAAACTATTGAACACCATAGCCGAAAAGCAGTTGATTCTTTCCAAAATGGGCTTGGATGTCTTAGTGATTCACCCCTTTACTACAGCCTTTTCCAGATTAACCGCTACCGAATTTGTTCGGGATCTTTTAGTAAATAAACTCAAATCAAAAAAAATAATTATAGGTTACGACCATCGATTTGGGCGCAACCGCACTGCAAACATCAAAGACCTCATCGCTTTTGGTAACATCATGGACTTTTCTGTAGAAGAAATACAAGCACAAGAAATAGAAGAGGTATCCGTAAGCTCTACCAAAATAAGAAGAGCTTTAGCAGAAGGGGACATAGCTACAGCAAACACCTACTTAGGATATGAGTATATGCTTACAGGTTCGGTTAAGAAAGGCAAAGGCTTGGGACGTAAACTTAATTTCCCGACTGCTAATCTTACCATTGATGAGGCGTACAAGCTTATTCCAAAAACGGGTGCATATACGGTTAAAAGCATCTTGAACGGAAAAATAGTATATGGCATGATGAACATTGGCTACAACCCTACTGTAAATGGAACCCATAAAACCATTGAAATACACTTTTTTGATTTTAAGGAAAACCTGTACGAACGCAATATCCAAATAGACATGTTACATCGCTTGCGCGATGAACGTAAATTTGACTCCATAGATGCTTTGAAGGAGCAACTAACCAAGGATAAAGAAGCATCACTTAGATTTATATCCCAATAATCATGTTGGACAGGTTGTTATTTCGAAGGATGGACAACAGCCCATTAATTATCTTTCGCATCTTTTTTGGTTTCCTTATAGCCTGCGAAAGCTTTGGTGCGATTGCAACCGGATGGGTAAGCAGAAACCTAGTAGAACCGCTTTTCCACTTCCCTTTTATAGATTTTGATTGGTTACATCCCATACCAGGCTATGGGATGTATGCTTACTTTTCTATCATGGGTCTATTGGGGGTTTGTATTGCCTTAGGGTATAAATACAGATTCACTATTATTTCCTTTACCGTGCTTTGGACGGCTGTTTATCTCATGCAGAAAACAGCTTATAACAATCATTATTATTTATTGGTACTCCTTTCCCTGTTTATGTGTTTTGTTCCTGCCGATAAAAATTATTCATTAGCCGTAAAAAAACATCCAGAACAGAAGTCCGACACCATGTACAGCTATGTTAAATGGCTTATAGTATTCCAACTTTTAATTGTGTACGTATACGCCTCTACAGCAAAATTATATGGCGATTGGCTAGACTTTGGCATGATTCGTATTTTGATGCTACCAGTTGCAGATTACCCTTTAATTGGCGAGTTGCTACAACAAGGCTGGGCACATAAGACTATAGGAACAACAGGTATTTTATTCGATCTGTTGATTATCCCTACCCTACTTTGGAACCGTACCCGCAAACTGGCTTTTTTTCTTTCTATATTTTTTCATCTGTTCAACTCTATTATTTTTCAAATCGGTATTTTTCCTTATTTATCCTTAGCTTTCAGTGTATTTTTCTTTGAACCAAGGACTATTCGCCGTATCTTTTTTAAAAAGAAAAAAGAGTACACCGGCAATAAAGTATCGCTACCCAAACGAAAAAAAGTAATCCTCACCATACTAAGCAGCTACTTTATCATTCAATTACTGCTCCCTCTGCGTCATCATTTTATTACCGATGATGTACTCTGGACCGAGGAAGGCCATAGACTAAGCTGGCGCATGATGTTAAGGAGCAGGTCTGGAAAGGGAGAATTCAAGGTTGTAAATAATCAGACTGGTGAAAAAAAAATAATAAAACCCGAAAAATTCTTAAGCAGCAGCCAACAACGAAAAGTGTTTGCTTATCCAGATTTTGCTTGGCAATTTGCTGGTTACCTACAACAAGAATACGCTCAAAATGGAGAAGATATATCTGTATACCTTGAGCAATCCCGCCTTAGCATAAACGGAAGGCCATATACCCCTTTTATAGATCCAAAAACCGATTTAGCTAATACACCTTGGTTACGGTTTAAGCATCATAAATGGATTTTTCCTTCAGCTTTAGGGGCTAAATAATTAGGTAGTTTCAGATTTCCGATATTTTCAAGTTTTTGAAGTTGGTAAAGGGATTAACAAAGTACATCATTGTGTGGAGGTAGAAAGAAGCAAACTCTTGAATACTAGCTATGGTGGCAATTTAAAGCTATAAATATTTCTTGCCAACCTTCAGTAAATTACTTTGACTAAAAAGAGCCTTGCAAAGAAGTTAAATTATAAGTTGTGCTTGTATCTGATTTTTGTATTTGAACTTGATACTTGCGCTTGATAACGAAATGTATCTCTTTTAAATCGGAAGATTAGTTTAAATTTGCACACTTAAACAGCTGAACCATGTTACAATTACAGGCCATTCGAGAGCAGAAAGACGAAATGATTACCGCTTTCAAAAAACGGAATATTGACGGCAGCGCATTGCTTGAAGAAGTATTGCAGCTAGACGAAAAAAGACGCGCTACACAAACACGTTTAGATTCCGTTTTGGCAGAATCCAATTCACTTTCCAAGGAAATCGGTATCCTGTACAAATCCGGCAAGGCACAAGAAGCCAACGGACTAAAAGAAAAAACAGCAACCTTGAAAGAGGAATCCAAACAACTCAACGACGAGTTGACCACCACTGCGGATGCACTTCAGACCTTGTTATACCAAATCCCAAACGTTCCGCACAACTCCGTTCCAGCAGGCAGTTCGGAAACGGATAATGAGGAAATCTTTAGCGAAGGTGAGATACCGGAATTGATTACTGATGCCCTACCCCATTGGGAACTGGCTAAAAAATATGATATTATAGATTTTGAACTTGGCGTTAAAATTGCCGGTGCAGGTTTCCCTGTATACAAAGGCAAGGGTGCTCGTTTGCAACGTGCATTGATTGCCTATTTTTTAGATAAGAACACGGCAGCTGGCTACACCGAAATACAAGTACCTCACCTCGTAAACGAGATTTCTGGATACGGAACAGGACAGTTGCCGGACAAGGAAGGGCAAATGTACCACATCACCGCAGACGACCTATATCTTATCCCGACTGCCGAAGTCCCTGTGACCAATATCTTTAGGGATGTTATCTTAAACGAAAACGAATTTCCCGTAAGGTATACCGGCTACACACCCTGCTTTAGAAGAGAAGCCGGAAGCTACGGCGCACACGTTCGCGGCTTAAACCGTTTACACCAGTTCGATAAAGTAGAAATCGTACGTGTAGAACACCCAAGCAAATCTTACCAAGCATTAGATGGCATGGTAGACCATATAAAGGAGATTCTCCGCGAACTAAAATTACCTTACCGCGTACTGCGCCTTTGTGGAGGCGACTTAGGTTTTACCGCAGCACTAACTTATGACTTTGAAGTATTTTCAACAGCTCAGAACCGTTGGTTAGAGATAAGCTCGGTTTCCAATTTTGAGACCTACCAGGCCAATCGCTTAAAACTGCGCTTTAAGGACGAAAACGGAAAAAGTCAATTGGCACACACCCTTAACGGAAGTTCACTGGCATTACCACGCGTATTAGCAGGTATTTTGGAAAACTACCAAACTGCCGATGCTATTGAGATTCCTGAGGTGTTAATCCCCTACTGCGGGTTTGATAAGATAGATTGATGTTTATTTATTAGTTAAATTAAGTTATGTTCCAATATTACTTTTATGTTAAACTAGGATAATCTCACAAAACACTTCCCGATGTATAAGAACAAAAGAAAGTACTGGTTCCAAAAATAGCAGTAAAAAAATCTTAGAAAACCACAATTGTCAGTATATCTAAATCTGAATGCTACGCCTTACGACCATGTATTGGCCGATAAAATTAAGAAGAAGCTAAATAAAGCAACCAATCTGTATCGGGGGCTTTATTTTTCTCATCGCGACTTTTCTGGGTAGGGTTTTTTCTATATCAATGGCTCATTCAGCCTTACTAGGGTAAATGATGGATATGGACCGGATACGCTTATCGCTAGTTTAAATTTCGATGGGGATTTCACAAAATGGCTCGCTCAAGAAAGTGACTAGGGGATGTCGCTTTACCGGGAGAAATTTAATAATCAAACGATAACAAAACTGCGATTAGATCGGTATCTAGAAGAAAATTATACTCCAGTTTAGAATAACTATTGTGCTTTTGTGCGCTCACTTCATTAGCTGCCATTTCACCGTAGCAACTTAAAGTAAGGTTTATAATACACAGATTGATATAACACCCCTTGTAGACATTTAAGAAATCAAGGTGTTATTATGACGATTTTAGAAAAGAAACTTGCCGTTTCTTTAACAGCTACTTACCCCATTCTCCTTATCTTTGAGTATGCGTCTTTATCTCTTTCTAATCGCCTATTTTGCGCTGCTGTCAACTGCAATTGCCCAAGAAGATTTTCTGGCCAAACAGTATTTTGAGGAGGGAGATTTTGAAAAAGCGGTGGTTTTTTATGAAAAACTGACTAAAAAAAGTCCTAGAAGAACAGACTACCTGCAAGGTTTGGTAGCTTGCTACCAGCAGTTAGAACGCTATGAGGACGCCAAACGTTTTTTAACCGACCGCTTAAAAAGTAAAAGTCCCCACCCAACATTACTTATTGAACTAGGTTATAATTTCACCTTACAGGACTCTACGTCACAGGCGACAATTTATTTCGACCAAGCATTGGAGGTTATCGCAGAAAATCCTAATTACGGTTATGCCTTAGGGTTCCAATTTCAAAAATATAGTTTGTTGGATAGGGCAGTTTCCGCCTACCAAAAAGCTATGGAAATAAATCCTCAACTAGATTTTAATTTTCAGTTGGCTCGTATTTATGGAGAGCAGGGAAATGTAGATAAAATGTATCGCTCATACCTTAACTTAATGAGCAATGGAAAAACCTCTAAATCGAATATTCTTAGAAGTATTGACGCCTTTGTTACGTCTGACACAGAAAGCTATAACAACACTACCCTTAAAGCAATATTACTAGAAAACGTACAAAAAAATCCAGATATCATCTGGAACGAACTATTAAGCTGGCTGTTTGTACAGCAACAGCAATATAGTAGCGCCTTTAGACAGGAAAAAGCGATTTATAAGCGTATGGAAAATGGCAATACCTTGCGATTGGAAAACCTGAGCAAATTAGCCTTGGAAGCAAATAAAATCGATGTAGCCCGCGATATCTTCGAATATCTTATAAAAGAATCTAATAATGAGGTCACCGCTCTAGATGCAGAACTTAGCCTTATTGATATTGATTTACGGGATCCCAAGAAAAGCCAACTGGAAACCATCCAGAAAAAATATGAAGCGCTTATTGAAACCCATGGTTACAAAACCCAAACCTTGCAGTTACAAGTAGCCTATGCTAATTTCCTGACCTTCAAAAAGGACGACCCGGAACCCGCGATTGAACTCTTAAAGAATTCACTGGAGCTTCCTCTAAACCAAAGAGGAACTGCCTTTATAAAATTGGCTTTGGGAGATATTCTAGTCTACAACAAGAAATTTAACGAGGCATTGATTTACTTCTCCCAGATACAACAAAAACTAAAAAACGATGTATTGGGACAAAACGCAAGATACAAAGTAGCAGAGACCAGTTTTTATAAAGGGGATTTTGAGTGGGCACTTACCCAATTAAAAGTACTCCGAGGTTCTACTTCCCAGCTTATTGCCAACGATGCCATGCAATTAAGTTTATTGATTTCGGACAACTCCCTAGAAGACTCTACTCAAACCGCCCTAAGAAAATATGCCCGAGCAGATTTCCTATCCTACCAGAACAAAACACAAGAGGCTGTGGATGCCTTAGAAGATATCTTGCAAAACCATAAAGGTGAAAAAATAGAGGACGAAGCCCTTTTGAAACAGGCGCAACTGTTCGAATCTCAAGAAAAATATGAAGCGGCAGAATTGAATTATATGAAGATAATAGAATTCTATAGCGCTGGTATCCTTGCAGACGACGCCTACTTCGCCTTAGGCGAACTGTATAGAAAACGCTTGAACCAAGCTGACAAGGCCAAAGCACAATTCGAAAAAATTATTTACACCTATCAAGACAGTTACTATTTTCCTCAAGCCCGAAAGAATTTTAGGATGTTAAGAGGGGATGCCATAAACTAAGACGTAGTTTGCAGGGGGCAGTCATTAGCTCGATGAACCAAGTTTTAGGTTAAAATATTCAATCCATATGAAAAGTGTTTTTTATAACGTTTTAGGTAAACTACTTTTGTAGTTAAACGCGCATATACTGTGCGTAGTCGAAGCGTGAAAATTGTATTTCTTCTTTGTATCTGAACTTGAACTTTTAAAATGTACATATATAACGTAACCACTAACATAGAAAAGAGCGTGCAAAAAAAATGGGTGCAATGGATGAAGGAAAAACATATACCCGATGTTTTGAACACCGGTAAGTTCATCAACGCCAAAATGAGCAAAGTACTCGTGGAAGAGGATATGGGCGGAGTCACCTATTCCGTTCAGTTTGCGGTGGCAACCAAAGCGCTGCTAGAAAAGTATTACCAAGAAGATGCGCCGCGACTGCGAAAAGAAGCCAATAGCTTGTTTGCAGGAAAGTTCGTCGCTTTTCGGACGGAGATGCAAGTGGTTGATGAACAGCATGTAATGCCCCCCAGCGCCACACATCAATTATTCACCTACGGGACGCTACAGGAAGAGGCTGTGCAGTTAGAAGTTTTTTCAAGACTGCTTTCTGGGATTCAGGACACCCTAATTAATTATAAAATAGCAGTGCAAAAAGTAGCCAATCGTTATCCTACCTTAGAGTACACCAACAATATGGAAGACAAAATAACAGGTAACATGTACACCCTAAGCCCAGAAGAATTAGAAAAGGCAGACACATATGAGGGAGAAGCCTATGAGCGAATTAAAATTACGCTAGTCTCCGGTAACAAGGCATGGGCATACCAAGCAAAAACAAGTTAAGAAGAAACCAACGCAATGGGTAGAAAGAAAAATAAAAAAGGAGAACCATTTCGTAAAAAATACGGAGAAAAAGGACCCGTAAGGGCAAAGAAGCACTTAGGTCAGCATTTTTTAAAGGACGAGGGGATTGCAAAACAGATTGCAGAAACCTTGACCCTTAAACACTGTACCAACGTTATAGAAATTGGACCCGGAACAGGCGTGCTTACAAAATATTTATTATTACAAGAGATAGATTTAGTGGCTATGGACCTGGATGCAGACTCTATCATCTATCTTAACCACAACTTCCCATTAGAACACCCAAAAGTATTGCAAGGTAAGGGGTCTTTTAAAGTGATAGAAGGGGATTTTCTTAAGTACGATTTACATAGCCTTTTTGGAGAGGAACAATTTGCCATCACAGGTAACTTCCCCTATAACATCTCTACACAAATCGTTTTTAAAATGTTGGAGATGCGCCAACAAATTCCGGAATTCTCAGGCATGTTTCAAAAAGAAGTGGCGCAACGAATCTGCTCGTCACATGGTAGTAAAGCCTATGGGATACTCTCGGTTTTGGCACAGGCCTTTTACGATGCTGAATATTTATTTACGGTACATCCGCAAGTATTCGACCCACCCCCAAAGGTACAGTCTGGCGTGCTTAGGCTTACCCGAAAAACAGGTTTTGAATTACCCTGTGATGAAAAGCTATTTTATACTGTAGTAAAAACAGCTTTTAACCAACGCAGAAAAACACTCAGAAATAGTTTAAAAAGCCTTGCCCTTTCAGATATTCTTAAAGAAGATGCTATATTTGACCAACGTCCTGAACAACTTGCCGTTGCAGATTTTATAGCACTTACCAAGAAGATAGCAGATGACACCCTTTAAACTCACAGAAGAACTTGTAACCAAGATAGAGCAGCTCATTGAATCACAAGGAGATGCAACACTTAATTCCCTTTTGGAAGATGTGCATTATGCGGATATTGCAGAAATCATCAATGAACTTGATGAAGATGAGGCCACTTACCTTATAAAATTACTAGAAAGCGATAAAACCTCTGATGTCCTTACGGAACTGGACGAGGATGTACGGGAAGCCATTTTGGGGAATTTATCCTCTAAAGAAATTGCGGAGGAACTAGAGGAACTGGATACCGATGATGCTGCCGATATTATAGGAGAACTTCCTCAGGAAATCGTACAGCAAGTTATTTCGGAGATAGAGGACAGGGAACATGCAAAAGATATTGTAGACCTGTTACGCTACGATGAGAACTCCGCAGGCGGACTCATGGCAAAGGAACTTGTAAAAGTCCTTGATAGTTGGAACGTACTTGCCTGTGTTAAGGAAATGCGTATCCAAGCAGAAAACGTTACCCGAGTGCATTCGATTTATGTGGTTAACGAAGACGATATGCTTATGGGACGCCTTTCTTTAAAGGACCTGCTTACAGCAAAGAACACCGCTCAAATAAAAGATGTTTTCATTCCTAAGGTCGATTACGTAACCGTGAACGAAAAACCAGAAGAGGTAGCCAAAATAATGAGTAAATATGATTTGGAAGCTATTCCGGTAATTGATGAAATTGGCAGATTGGTGGGCCGTATCACCATCGACGATATTGTAGACGTTATCCGTGAGGAAGCGGAGAAGGATTACCAAATGGCCGCGGGTATTTCGCAAGATGTGGAGGCAGATGATAGCATTTGGGAGTTGACACGTGCACGCCTACCTTGGCTCATCTTAGGTCTTTTTGGCGGAGCAGGTGCAGCACTCATTATGGGAGGTTTTGAGGAAATGTTCAAGCAATACAGCATATTGTTTCTCTTTACCCCTTTAATTGCAGCGATGGCTGGTAATGTAGGCGTACAGTCCAGCGCTATCATCGTGCAAGGTTTGGCAAACGACGATATTAAAGGGAGTATTGGTAGCAGACTGATAAAAGAAATGCTGTTGGCCCTTCTTAATGGGGTTATTCTGGCAGCACTACTCTTGTTATTTACTTGGGTATGGAAGGGAGATTTCCTAACGGCATTGGCCATATCACTTTCTCTCATTGCAGTTATTGTAGTCGCAGGATTCATAGGTACTTTTACGCCACTTTTCCTGCACAAAAAGGGAATAGACCCGGCTATTGCCACGGGGCCGTTTATAACTACGAGCAATGATATTTTTGGGATTCTTATTTACTTTATGATTGCTAAAACAATCCTTGGCATTTAGAGTATGGCTCAAAAAAGAATATACACATACGCTGAAAACTAAACGCTGATTTACGGCTATATTAAATAGTTATAAAACAACAAAACACAGGTACATGAAGCCCATCAACCTAAAAGAAAAACATGCCCTTTTTACAAAGCAATGGCATCCACACCAAATTGCTACTGTAGATAACATGCAAGTGCTACTTGCTAAAATTAAAGGGGAATTCGTCTGGCATGCTCACGAAGATGAAGACGAGCTTTTTCAGGTCTTGAAAGGAACTTTATATATGAAATTTCGGGATAGAACAGAAGTAGTTAACGAAGGGGAAGTTATTGTAGTACCAAAAGGTGTGGAACATTGTCCCTTTACAAAAGATGGCGAAGAAGTACATTTATTACTGTTCGAAAAGCAAGATACCGCACATACAGGAGCAGTTAAACATGAATTGACCCAAACAGATTATCCTAAAATATAAGATTAATGAAGGTACTGCATGTAGATACAAACCACCCTTTGATTATTGAACAATTCAATACTCTAGGTTTTCATAATGATGAGGATTATACGTCCACAAAAGCGGAAATTGAAGAAAAAATTCATCATTATGACGGACTCATCATCCGCAGTAGGTTTAGTTTAGACGAATCCTTCCTCAAAAAAGCTACGAATCTAAAGTTTATTGGACGTTTGGGAGCCGGACTGGAAAATATAGATATCAGCTTTGCCAAGCAGCAAGGTATTTTTTTAGCTGCAGCACCGGAAGGTAATCGAAACGCCGTTGGTGAACACACCCTAGGAATGCTACTCTCCCTCTTTAATAAATTGAATAAAGCGGACAAAGAAGTACGAAATGGTATTTGGAATCGTGAGGGCAATAGAGGCCTGGAACTAGATGGTAAAACCGTGGGAATTATCGGCTACGGAAATATGGGAAAAGCATTTGCAAAAAAACTAAGAGGTTTTGATGTAGCCGTTCTTTGTTATGATATTAAAGGAGGTGTTGAGGATGAAAATGCGCGCCAAGTGGGCATTCTGGAACTATTTCAAAAAGCAGAGATACTAAGCCTTCACGTTCCTCAAACAAAAGAAACTATAGGAATGATTGATTCGGAGTTTATTGAAAAATTCCACCATCCGTTCTGGATATTGAATACGGCAAGAGGAAAATGCATTCAAACGGAAGACCTGGTAGCTTCGCTACATAGCGGCAAAATTCTTGGTGCAGGCTTGGATGTTCTAGCGTATGAAAAAGCATCCTTTGAAGATATGTTCAAAACTGACAATGGTAAGGACACTATGCCTATCGCCTTTGAAGAACTTTTAAAAATGGATAATGTACTCCTATCCCCGCATGTGGCCGGCTGGACTATTGAAAGCAAAGAGAGGTTGGCTCAGACCATCGTAGATAAAATTTGGGAAGCGTTTTGCTAGCTTACCTGTTTTATTCATAAACCATCAGTAACAAATAAAGGAAGACACCCATGCGTGCGCAAATCACGAAGTTCCCGATACCATGTATTTAAGATTACTTGGATGGAAGTTAACCCGTCTGTATTTTAAACGATGTAGAGAATTCTAATAAAATCTATAATCGCGCAGTTAATCATCAACAGCAGCGAAAACCATCTGCCTAAATGAACACACCCCGTTTCGTCATTTACGGGACCTTGGGTCTGTTTTAGGAGTACACCAATAAGCTGTTCTTTAGGATCTGCAAAATATTGGGTATTAAAATAGCCGCCCCAGTCAAACGCACCTTCGCTGCCTAAGCCCCCCGTAGCAGCTCCTTTTTCATTGATTAATCCAAATGCAAGTCCATAGTGCTTATCACCGTCCCAAATGGCGTCTATTTGATTGCTCATAATGCTACTTATAGTGGTTCGGCTAAGGAGTCGCACTCCGTTTAGTTCCCCTTGGTTGAGATATAGCTGTAAAAAAGTCGCATAATCTTTAGCGGTACTGGATAATCCGGCTCCACCAGAAAAGAAGGTTTTAGCCCCTTTTATAGGGTAGTCAGTATCCTAAAAAATAATAGGATATTTTACCCATTTGTTTCCCTCTTTTGTCTGTACGGGTACCAAACGGTCATGTTTTTCTTGAGGCAATTAGAACCAGGTATCTTCCATGCCCAAAGGCTCAAAAATGCGCATTCTCAAAAAAGCATCAAACGGCATACCTGAAATCACCTCTACAAAATAGGCCAATACATCCAAACCTTCGCTATAGGTAAAGTTCTCACCCGGTTCATGGTGCAGTGGCAGTTTTGCTAATTTCTTAACGCTTTCACCAATGGTTATCTGGTCTGTAGTAAACAAATCGGTTATGCCTGCCTTAGCATACATTTTCTTAAACCGCGCATCACCATCGATAACCCCGTAACCAATTCCCGAAGTATGGGTGATCAAATCTCGTATTGTAATCTGATTCTTCGCTGGTTTGGTAGTATAGGTACTATCTGTCTCGCTAAAAATATCTAGTAGTTGTGCTTCGCCAAATTCTGGAATGTATTTGGAAATAGGATCCTCTAGTTTAAACTTACCTTCTTCCCATAGCATTAGTACAGCGGTAGATGTAATTGCCTTGGTCTGGGAGGCTATTCTAAAAATAGCATCTTTCTCCATGGACTTTTTACTTTTACCATCAGCCATACCATAGGCTTTATGGAATATAATTTTACCGTTCCTAGCAATGAGGGCCACAGCACCCGGAAGCTCATTCGCTAGTATAGTCTGCTGTAGCATGGCGTCAATTTTAGTAAGACGTTCGGGAGACATGCCCTGTGATTCTGGTATACCATCTGTCAATGCTTGCGATTGCTTAGCAGAAGAAGTTTGGCCAGATAGCCCTACTCAAAGGAATAAGGATAGAAGCACTAGTATTTTTTGCATTATAATTGCTATCGATTGATTTTCTAAAAGTAGCTAAAGTTTTTGATTCTTATCATATGTACTGGTAGATTAGTAGATCGTATTATTGTGGCAGGTATCAATATTCGTATGAAAATTGGTCTGCTTATTTTGTATGTCTTATATTCGAATGTCATTTTTTAGTTCAAACAGGATATTTCGTAAGAATTAATCAATAGTATATAACCAAACAACCTATTTTTTATGGATTTTCTAGCAGTCTTTTCTTTTATAGGGTTTACCGCCTTAGTAGCTATAATTGCTTGGTACGCTACGCGATCAACTAACGAAAAATCATCTGATGGGTATTTTTTAGGAGGAAGAAGTCTTACGGCTGGGGTTATAGCGGGTTCGCTATTATTAACCAATCTTTCCACAGAACAAATCGTAGGGCTCAACGGCAGTGCTTATAAGGATGGTTTGTCCGTAATGGCATGGGAAACACTGGCTGCTATTGCAATGGTGATTACAGCAGTGCTTTTATTACCTAGGTATCTAAAAGGAGGGCTTACAACAGTGCCGCAATTTCTTGCAGATAGATTTGATGTAACTACAAAAACCCTAACCTCTGGACTGTTTCTAACTGGCTATGTGGTCGTATTGTTACCCGTAATTTTGTATTCAGGATCGGTTGCTATTAGCGGGATGTTTGATATACCGGGCATGTTTGATATTTCTGAAAAGACCGCATTGGTTTGCTGTATTTGGGGTATTGGTCTTATAGGTTCTGTGTATGCTGTTTTTGGAGGATTAAAGGCCGTAGTTGTTTCCGATAGTATTAACGCTATAGGGCTAATGATTGGCGGAATATTAATTCCTGTTTTTGGATTAATGGCGATTGGGAACGGAAGTGTATTTGAAGGATTGGATTTACTCATGACAACGAATCCAGAACGGTTTGATTCTACAGGTGAACATGGTCAAGAAGTGCCTTTTTTAACCATTTTTACTGGAATGATGTTAGTACAACTTTTTTATTGGGGTACAAATCAGCAAATAATCCAAAGAGCTTTAGGTGCCAAAAACCTAGCTGAAGGACAAAAAGGATTATTGCTAGCTGCTTTTTTTAAAATATTAGGCCCTTTAATATTGGTATTACCAGGAATGATTGCCTATCATTATTTTGAAGGGGGCTTGGCTTCTAGTGACCTTGCTTATCCAGAATTGGTAA
This sequence comes from Maribacter sp., assembly GCA_047650615.1. Classification (GTDB taxonomy): domain Bacteria; phylum Bacteroidota; class Bacteroidia; order Flavobacteriales; family Flavobacteriaceae; genus Maribacter. The sequence continues at coordinate 4,258 of JBLHNI010000018.1, read as the reverse complement.
GGGCAGTATTGCCAAAACCAATGATTGGTTTTTTTGCTGCTGTATTGTTTGGCGCTATTCTAAGCTCTTTTAATAGTGTACTTAATAGTTCTGTAACCTTATTCGGAATAGATATTTACAAACAACATATTAATAAAGATGCAAACGAAGGAACCGTTGTAAAATATGGTAAAATATTTGGTGTTTGTTTGGCGCTTGCTGCTATGTTTATTGCACCCCTCATTGCCAATGCAGGTAGTTTGTTTAACTATCTTCAGGAAATAAACGGTATTTATAGTATTCCAATATTCACTATAATTGTCGTAGGTTATCTTACGAAAAGAGTGCCTGCAATAGCTGCTAAAATTGGTATAATCACGGGGTCTCTACTCTATTGCTTAAGCCAATTTATTCTAAAACCGAACTTTATTGATACTGCATTGGAACAAGCAAAAGCGTCTGGCATAACTGGTGAAGCAGAATTGGCAATGATAGAAACAGATGCGTATCCGCACTTTCTGCATATTATGGCTATTCTATTTGTTTCAAACATCATCATCATGCTCATTATCGGGCACTTTAAACCTAGAGAAGAAGCTTTTGAGCTTCAGTATACCAAGCAAGTGAGTATTGAACCTTACAAGTACGTAAAGCAAGTGGGATTGACTATTGTTGTTGTTGTAGTGGGTATCTATATTTATTTTGCGAAATAAGAAGGTTTAATTATTTCTAAAACATAGCTAAAAATAGATGTCTTGCGCCACTCTAAAGGTGTTGGCGTGTGCATCTACAATGGTCTTAATATCTGGAGAGTAACCGCCTCCCATGCTACATTGTATCGGAATTTGAAGTTGATGACAGGTGTCAAGCACAAAAGCATCTCGTTGTTTGCAGCCATCAACAGTGAGCCCCAAAGTGCCTAATTTATCCGTAGAAATAACATCCACGCCACAAAGGTAAAAAATGAAGTCTGGCTGTTCTTGATTTATTAGTTTGGGGAGCGTTTTTTTTAAAATGGATAAATACTCGGAATCGTTCGTGCCTTTTGCTAATGGTATATCTAAATCTGATTGTTCTTTTTTAAATGGATAATTAGATGCTCCATGCATAGAAAATGTAAACACAGAAGCATCATTCTGAAAAATTTCTGCAGTGCCATTGCCCTGGTGCACATCTAAATCTACAACGAGTATTTTTTTAGCTAAGTTTTTGAACTGCAAATAACGTGCGCCAATAGCTTGGTCATTTAACATACAAAATGCTTCTCCCCTATCGGTATATGCATGGTGGGTGCCTCCGGCAATATTCATGGCCACACCATATTCTAATGCAAACTCACACCCTTTCATAGTGCCATCAGCTATAATGCGCTCTCGTTCTACCAAGTCTTCGGTTAAGGGGAACCCTATTTTCCGAGCTTCTTTATGTGGAATCTTTATGTTCAACAAATCATAGAAATATTCAGGGTCGTGTACCGCAACGATATATTTATCATTGGGGATTTCCGGCTCAAAAAAGTTCGCTTGATCACAAGTACCTTCGTGTAGCAATTGCTTGGGTAGTAAATCATACTTCAACATAGGAAAGCGATGGCCTTCAGGCAGTGGGTGCTGGTAAATGGGGTGGTAAGCGATTTTAAGCATAGGGTTCAAAGATAAAACTAATCCTCTTTATTGGTATATATAATGAGGTGGTCTATTCGTTCTGTTGATTATATTCTATAACGCCTTTTAGTACTCGGTTGAGACCATACTTACTATTCATTTTGGGTGTATCTCGAATACCTTCCTGTATGCAAGCATGAACAGTACATTAAAATCCAAACACTAATAAACCTATTAAAATACCAAAATCCTACACTACCTTTGTCTTCATGCATAACGTAATTACGACAGACATTAACTATTGCCAACAATTGTTGAAAGACAATAAATTAGTTGCCATACCAACAGAAACCGTGTATGGATTAGCGGCCAATGCTTTAAATGAAAAAGCGGTAAAGCAAATTTTTGAAATGAAGGGGCGGCCACTTTTTAACCCGTTGATTCTACATATTCATGATATAGCACAATTACAACAACTGGCTATCGCAATTCCGGATAAAGCCATGCAACTGGCAAAGGCGTTTTGGCCAGGAGCCTTAACCTTAATATTAGCTAAAAATGACTCCGTACCCAATATTATTACTGGTGGCAAACAAACGGTTGGCGTTCGTATGCCAAATCATCCCGTAACCATTGAATTATTGCAAGGATTGGATTTTCCATTAGCAGCACCAAGTGCCAATCCGTTTACAAGGGTAAGCCCAACTTCTGCGAAACATGTAGCGTATTATTTTGGTGATCGTATTCCTGCAATTTTAGATGGCGGCCCTTGTAAAGTAGGTTTAGAATCAACTATTGTAGGTTTTGATGGAGAACACCCTTTCGTATATCGCAAAGGAGGGATTTCCATTGAGGATATCGAAGCCGTTGTAGGGAAAGTAACCTTAGTAACAGAAAATGAAACTACTCCCCAAGCACCAGGTATGTTATTGAAGCATTATTCTCCTAACACGCAACTAGTGGTAAGCAATGTAATCTTAGACACCATTAGAGAGCATCAACATTTAAAACTAGGGGTGCTTTGTTTTAAAAATGAATTCACTCATGAAAATGTTACGGTGAAAACGCTTTCAAAGCAAGGCAATTTAGAAGAAGCGGCAAAAAACCTGTTTGCTACCTTATATGAGCTGGACGAACTGAACCTCGATTTGATTATAGCAGAAAAATTCCCAAACACTGGCTTAGGAGCAAGTATCAACGATCGGTTACGTCGCGCCGTTACCAATTAAATAATACCTAACCCTTTTATTTTCTTATATTTCTGTACAATTTCGGAAAAATCTTCATTTTCCGGTAGTGCGGAACAACCAAAAATCGCATTCATTGGTGTTCTGATTTCGTGGGACATATTCGCTAAAAATGAAGATTTAAGCTTTTCATTTTCCGACGCCTTTTCGTAAGCCTTCTCCAAAAGCACCCGTTTGTTTTCCTGTGCGGTTACATCACTATAAATACGTTCAAACTCTCCTTTTTTAGAACTATAGGCCGTTGTCTCGTAATTTTTTTGAGTGGCACCATTGTAATCTACCAATGAGTGTGTCTTTTGTTTTAGAGCAACATTAGCACATTATTCTAATCCAAGACGATTTCATAGAAGGAAAAACTTCTAAAGCTTTCTTTCCTATGATATCCTTGGCAGGTATACCTTTTTGTATTTCGTAAATAGGGTTTACATCGAGTATCTTATAATCTATGGGATATCCTTTATCATCATATAAAAGTTCGCAATGTGCAAAGCCATCGGTAAGGTTTTTTAGTAATTGAGATATTGAATTTTCGCTTTCCTGTAGTCTTAATCTAGTAAGCTCTTTGTCCGTAACATCCTTAAAAATAATAACAAAAAAGCGTATTTTAGGGGAGGAGGCATTCATATCATAGTACTTGCCCGTATTATGATTGTAATCTACAAAAGACTTGGGTTGTTGGGTCTGTGCCATTTCAATAAAAATATCCAACCAGGTCTGCTCTACATCTGGGAAGAATTCCAATATAGTCTTACCAGCAATATCCTCATTAGGTATTCCAGTTTGTATCCTGTATGCCTTATTAACCTCTAATACCCTATAATCATATGCGATTCCTTGATTTTTATATACCACTTCGCAATGTGTAAAAGCTTCATTCATATTTGCTAGAATAGCTGTATTGGATTTAAGAGCATCTTCTACTTTCTTGTTTGCAGTGTTAAGCTCAGCTGTATTTAAAACCTCGTCAAATAGCGTGATGAACGCACCATGTACATTTGAGTAAGCACTAACAGTGTAGTCTTTATCTGTGTTATGATTGTATTAGGTAAAAGAGATAGGTTCTTGCGTAAGTGCTGCTTTTCCTAGATGCTGTACCCAAGTTTGTTCTATATCTGGATAAATTTCCGATAGAGTTCTATCAATACTATTATTTTCGTTAATTCCTATATACCCTGCAAAAACTTTGTTTATTGCTAAAAATCTACAATCTACCGGATTCATCAAAAATAACTTTACAATGTGCAAAACCCTGCCCCATGTTCCTTGTGATAGTATCAAAAATTGATTTTGATACGTTCAGGGTCAGTCTTAGATGCTGGAAAACTGAATTAAACTCGTCTGAGTTGCATCCGGTTAAGCAAAGCTCTTGGAGCTTATCCAATAATTTAAATTTTGGCATTGATCAAAAGTAGTTCGGTCTTACGGGGT
>JBLHNI010000017.1:0-19524 GCA_047650615.1 Maribacter sp. | reverse complement strand
ACTGATATTCTCTAAAGTGATTATCGCAGATTCGTTAATTATTAATTTGCTAGCAGTTGCCTGTTGTTGCGTATCTTCTGTATAGGTTCCCCATAAACCTATGTCATTTAAAGAAGGGAAATTAAGGAAATCAAAAGGATCTCGAGCTTCTAATGCACTTAAATAAGCAAGATGATCTTTATCAGTAGCGATATCGATATATCCATACATTTGAGGTGTACTGCCTTCATTTGTAACATTAGTACAATCAAGTTCTACTAATGTTATTTTAAAACTTGATCTAATTTTATTGCATTCCCTTGCTGTATATTCTGTTGCCAATACAACTTCGGCTATACCTCCATCAGAAATATTATTTAAAGTATATGATAAAGGTGCTCCAGGAGAATCTTTAGAATAGTTACCTCCAGTTAAAATATATTCTTTAAGACCTATAGCACCAGTAATGGTTTGCATTGCTCCATCACCGGCACCACCTCTAACATAATCCTTAACGGTGGAATTATTTATAATATTTTTATATTCAGCACTTGTTTGTACACCCGCTTCTGTAAATACACCATCATCGTATGAAGCTTCAAATGCTAATTTCATTTCAGTATTTGAATAGCTAGAAGTAGCAGTACATAAAACCATGCGACCCTAATTTACAGAGGATACATTGTAGGGTAAGGTAGTACCGAATGTTGTGGGGACCTAGAAATTGATTTAATAATTGGCAAAGGGCACAATCAAGCTATACTAACAATAAATGATAGAGTTACAGGAGTGCTTATCATGGGTAAAGTACCTAGCAAAGAAGCCATTCAAATTAAAAAAAAAACGGTAGAACTCTTAGAAGACTGCAAGCCACTAATTCACACAATGACATCTGATAATGAAAAAGAATTTGCGAATCATTTGAATATTGCAGAACAGTTGAATATAAATTTCTATTTCACAAAACCTTATCACAGTTGGCAAAGAGGTGCTAACGAAAATTTGAATGGTTTTGTAAGACCGTATTTTCCGAAAAAATATGATTTTACTTCCATTTTAAATAAACAAATTGAAAACGTTCAAAACAACTTAAATAAAAGACCTAAAAAGAGATTAGGATTTAAATCGCCTAATGAATTTTTTGCCTTAAAACTAAATCAAGAAGTTGCCGTTGCATTTATTACTTGAATGCAGGTTCTTATAAGCAACTCAGCTAATAATAACAGTTGCATTACTAGGATTTCTCCTAAAAAATACTATATTATATATAGAAAATCTAAACTTAAAGATATATATGAGGCAACTTAAAATCACGAAGCAAATTACCAATAGAGATACTAAGTCATTAGAAAAATACTTTCAGGAAATATCAAAACTTGATTTGATTACCGCAGAAGAGGAAGTAGAATTGGCCAGAAGAATACGTGAAGGAGATCAAATTGCCCTAAACAGTTTAGTTAACGCTAACTTACGTTTTGTAGTTTCTACAGCAAAACAATATCAAGGAAGTGGTTTGCGGCTTTCCGATTTAATTAATGAAGGAAATATTGGATTGGTAAAGGCAGCCAAACGTTTTGATGAAACACGGGGTTTTAAATTTATCTCATATGCCGTATGGTGGATTCGTCAATCTATATTGCAGGCGATATCCGAACAATCGCGCATGGTACGCTTACCATTAAACAAGATTGGGGAAATAAGCAAAATAAAGAAGGCTAGCTCTTCTTTGGAGCAAGTGTACCAAAGACCTCCAAATGCACTAGAAATTGCAGGAGAGTTAGACATGAACAGTGACCAAGTGAAATTGGCACTAAAAAATTCGGGAACGCATGTATCCATGGACGCACCTTTTGAAACAGGAGAATCTTCTAACCTATATACCGTAATACAGTCAAAGGATTCAACAAGTCCCGATGCTAAGTTAATGAGAGAATCACTTAACGCAGATATGACCCAAGCATTAAAATCCCTTCCCAGCAGGGAAAGCGAAGTAATCCGCCTATATTATGGACTTGGGGAACGCAATCCTAAAAGCCTGAGCGAAATCGGGGAATTATTTGATTTAACCAGAGAAAGAGTTAGACAAATCAGGGAAAAAGCTATTAGAAGATTACGTAATAAATCGCAAAACGAAGTATTGCAAAGCTATCTATAGTACTAAAGTTCCATTTGCAATACAGCGTGTTACTGAAATAAAAAAGCCATCACAAAATTGTGATGGCTTTACTTTTCTCAATCATAATATTATTCTGGCATCAAGACTGTATCCAATGCATGAATTACACCGTTGGAAGCTGCTACATCTGCTATAACTACAGTAGCCATGCCACCTTTAGTATCTGTCAAAATCACATTACCGTCTTTTAAACTCAAATCTATACTGCCTCCTTGTACCGTTTCTACGGTAAACTTTCCGTCATTAGCATTAATCGCCTCAATTACAGCTGCTGCCTCGAATTTCCCAGCAACTACATGATACGTTAATATTCCGGTCAATGCATCTTTACTTTCAGGTGTCAGCAGACTCTCTACCGTTCCTGCAGGTAATTTTGCAAAAGCATCGTTGGTTGGAGCAAATACAGTAAATGGACCATCACCGCTCAACGTTTCAACCAAGCCAGCTGCTTGCACTGCAGCAACCAAAGTGGTGAAATTATCATTCCCAGCAGCAACAGCTACAATATTAGGAGCTACCTCCTCAACTACAGCAACTTCAGCAGCCTCCACTGTTTCTGTCGCTTCTTCTTTCATTTCTTTTTTTTTTTCACCACAAGCCACGAATAATAAGGCCGAAAATGCGAAAAGACTTAATACTTTAATAGTTTTCATATACTTCTTAGGTTTTGTTTATGTAAATATAGTGTGTAATTCAACTTGTTTATTCTTTTTAACACAAGATTAAACAAAAATAAATTTACTACGCTACTATTCTTACACTTATGCCCAATACAATAGGGGTAAACCGGCTTCTTTTACTAATTCGTTATAGGAGGTAACTTCCTTGGTTTTTATATCCTCTAAACTAGATTTTAAGATTACCCATTGTTTCAAATAGTCTTTGGTTACATCTCGTGTTCCCCGTGTAACGCGTAGATTTCCTTTTCCGATTGAATTTAAAAAGTCTTTGAACTTGATTAAAAGACGGGCTTCGAACATATAATTACGTTGATACGTACGCATTTCTTTTTGTAAGATTTTTGCTATCCAACCGTCGATACTTTCGTTTAGTGCTGATCCTTTGCTATTAATGGATTCATCCTCTGAGATCTCCAAAATAAAATCTAATTGTTGTTTTATTTTAGGAAGGTCTCTTACACCTTTTGCCATTTCTGTAGCACCTTCGTACATAGATTTCGATAGTGCATCTCGCTTCACATAAGCCAAAGCCACATTTTCAATACTATTAGAAATTCGTAGATCTATCTTAATATCCAGTCTTGGGTTTGTGTAAATTCCCCAACCTTCAACCGTACTTTATAATTTCCGGGAGCGGCGTTATATGCCGATAAATCTCGGTTTGTAGTGTACAATTCGGTTAGACAATCAAAACGACCCACTTTCATATTCCAAGCATACCGATGCGTACCTTTAGTTTTCCTCAATTGTTGCTTTAGTATGCTATCACATCCCAGTATTTCCATTTTGCTAAATTAAGAATGAACTACTTCTCCAGAATTGTCCATTATTTCTAAGGAAATTGGCGTGTTCTCTGAAATTTCCTTGTTGAGTACGTAGTTAATCTGTGCCCCTTGAGGCGGATTTTTTCCAAATCCCCCATCAATACTATAAGCAACCGATAGCTTTGTGTGCACCTCATTGGGCTTGTATAGGTAGTAATCCGCTTTGGCTATAGCATCCGATATTTGATGTAATGGAGTAAGGTCATCTAATATCCATAATGCCCTACCCTGAGTAGCAACAACTAAATCTTTTCGTTTTATCCTTAAATCGGTAATGGGTACCTCTGGTAAATTATTTTGTAACGGATGCCATTGCGTACCATCATTAAAAGAAACAAACACCCCTGTTTCCGTACCGGTATATAACAGCTCTTTTCGATTTGGATCTTCTCTAACAGTTCTTGCAAAGGTATCTCCAGGGATACCGTTCACGATTTTTATCCAAGTGACACCATAATCGTTTGTTTTAAAAATATAGGGCGTAAAGTCGTTCATTTTATACCCCATAACTGCTATATAAGCCGTTGCCGAATCATGTGGCGAAGGTTCTACCACATTAATGATACTTTCTTTGAGTCCTTGTGGTGTAACATTAGACCATGTTGTTCCGCCATCTTGGGTAACATGAACTAGGCCATCATCTGAGCCCACCCAGATGACACCCTCTTTTAAAGGAGACTCTTCAATATTAAACAGATTGTTATAGCTCTCCGCGGTGATTTGCTCATTACTAACGGGTTCTCCGCCTTTTCCTTGGTGTGCCTTGTCGTTCCGTGTTAAATCCTCGCTAATTTCTTCCCATGGGGTACCTCTATCCGTAGACTTCATCACATATTGCGAACCATAATAAATTACATGGGGGTTATGGGGAGAAACAATTACGGGTCCGTTCCAATTGGCTCGGTATTTTAAATTCTTAGGTTGTTCTCCAGTAACCCTAGTTGGATATGGCATTACCATACGTGTATTAGCAATATCGCGGTCCCATTCCACAAAATTACTGGCAAAGTAGGTGGAATAAACAAATCTAGGATTATCAGGGTCTACAGCTACGGTTGAAGATTCCCCGGCTCTAATGACATCCCAATGCATTTCGCCTATACCGTTATCTACTACGCGGCCAACAAGACAATAGTACTATTGTCTTGTTGGCCGGAGTATATTCGATACGGATATCCGTTATCCGTTAATAATCTATAAAATTGGCCTGTGGGTTGGTTGTACATCGTATACCACGTTTCGCCGCCATTAAAGGTGACCGACCCACCGCCATCATTGGCATTAACCATAATATCACTATTCTTGGGATTGATCCATAAATGATGATGGTCTACGTGGCTCCCTTTTATTCCTGTAAAGGTTTTCCCTCCATCAATCGATTTCATGGCAAAACTGTTCATGACCCATAGTTCATCTTCGTCATTAGGATCGGCTATAATATGCATATAGTACCAAGAGCGCGCATAGGTGGTTGCATCGTTGGTCATTTACTTGAAGCTCTCCCCCGCATCTTCGGAGCGATAGACACCTGCCTTGTCTCCTAACGCATCAATAGCGATATAAACGATATTTGGATTCGCAGGTGAAATATCAACGCCCATTTTACCCTTTAATTCAGGTAGGCCTTTACTAATTTCCTTCCAATTTTTACCACCATCCATGGTCTTGTATATTTTACTTCCGGGACCACCGCTGTGAACGACCCAAGGTTTACGCCAAAACTCCCAACTGGAAACCATCATAAAATCAGGATTATTTGGATCAACCGTCATATCTACAATTCCAGAATCCTGATTTACATAAAGGATTTTCTCCCAAGTCACGCCTCCATCTTCAGAAAGATAGACCCCACGTTCCTCATTAGGCCCCCATGGATTGCCTTGGGCCGCAACATAGACTTTATCTGGATTATTCGGATGCACATACACATCACTTATATGCCTAGTTTCCTTAAGCCCCATATGGGTCCACGTTTTACCAGCATCGGTGGATTTATATAGTCCGTCTCCATGAGAAGTCTTTACCCCACGAACGGGCGACTCTCCCGTACCCACATAAATAATATTAGGATTTGAAGATGCAGGGGTAATATCTCCGATACCAGTGGTATTAAAAAAGCCATCGGAAATATTCTTCCAGGTTGTACCTCCATCTGTTGTTTTCCAAACGCCACCGCCTGTAGCTCCCATATAATAAGTAAATATATCGTTAGGCACCCCAGAAACCGTTGTAGACCTTCCACCGCGAAAGGGTCCTATCATACGATACTCCATAGATTCATATAGGCTTTCTGTAATTGGATGGTCTGCGCTATTCTTGTTTCGTTGTGCATACAAACTAGAAGTGATGAAGAGTATCAGCAATAAGATGTGTAGTTTTGTTTTCATTAGATGGTTTATGTAGTTACTTAATATCCAAAAAGATACTATAATTTCAGGAATACTTCAACAACGTTTATCAGAAATCAATCTGTATCCTCTTTAAAAAAGCATGTACACTATCCGGAGTGTTTTATCCGGAGTATAGCTTCAAAAAACAACTTATATGAACTACAGGATGTGTATAAAATTCTGTTACTGGTTCTTTTCTTTAGTCACCATACATTAAAATCCTTAACCCAGTATATTACAGCAGATTACTACACCCTTAGAGATATAAATATCCTACATGAAACAACCTTAAAGAAGTAGATTAAAAACCCCATTACGTTATTTGTTCCTTACTCCCTATTTGCAGTAAATGTATATAAGTTTCGTATTTTCGGAAACCAAACACAGCATGCTAACCTAATTAAATCTTCCTCAATGAAAAATCTACTACAAATTGTGGTTTCTACGCTCCTCTTTTTTATTACGCTGGCAAGCATTGGCCAAGAGCAACCGAATATTGTATTGATATTTCCTGATAATTTAGGTATTGGAGAAGTAAGTGCCTACGGTAGTGCAAGGGGTATTACGACTCCGAATATTGACCGAATTGGTACCGAGGGTATTCGGTTAAACAACTTTAATGTCGAATATTCCTGTGTGGTGTCCAGAATTGCAATTCTTACGGGAAGATATGCCGTACGTACAGGCGATGGTGCAGCGGGTAATGGTATGACCTTATATGAAGAGACAATGGCCGAGCGGTTGAAAACAGCCGGCTATTCCACTGCTTTATTTGGAAAATGGCATGTTGGTGGACCTGCTTGGGAAGGAAAAAGAGAACCCACTCACCAAGGTTTTGATGAATGGTGGGGTATACCAGGAACCAGTACCACTGCTCAAAACACTATGTTTGATGGGTTTGACCCTAAGCTTTATGAAACAACCTACATCTGGGAAGGAGAAAAAGGGCAACCCTCCAAAAAAGTAAAACCTTATAATATAGATACACGGCGAACGATTGACAGGGAAGCTGCTCAAAAAGGGATTGATTTTATGAAGCGAAATACCAAGGACAAGAAGCCGTTCTTTTTATATTACCCCATGACTCAAGTACATTTTCCGACGCTTACACATCCTGATAAAGTAGGGTCTACCGGTGCTGGAGATATGGCCGATGCTATGGCGGATGTAGATTATAACGTGGGGCTTATATTGGCAGAAATAAAACGATTAGGAATTGAAGAAAATACACTAGTAATTTGGTGTACTGATAATGGTGCCGAAATGAGAAGGCCATGGCGCGGAGCGGCAGGACCATGGCGAGGCTATTATAATTCTGCTATGGAGGGCGGAATACGTACCCCATTTGTTGCCATGTGGCCTGGAAAAATAAAACCAGGACAGATATCCAACGAACTAATGCATGAGGTCGATATTTTCCCTACCATTACAACAGCTGCAGGTGTATCCGACCCTATTCCAACAGACCGTGCATTTGACGGAATTGATCAACTGGACTTCCTAAAAGGAAGCCAAAATACCTCCAACAGAGAAAGCGCTATCTTTTTGGCGAGGCAAGGCTATGCGATGGCCGTCAAATGGGAAAATTGGAAACTTTGGTATTACTACAGCACCGAAGAACCAGACCCGAATCCAGATAATTTAGTGCGATTATTTGATTTGAATGTTGATCCAAGAGAGGAATTTGATATGAAGGATTTTTATCCATGGGTAATTCCGGTAATGGATAGTATCATGGCAAATTATGAAGCTTCCCTCGTCAAATACCCTCGAATTTCTGGTAAGGCACCTGACCCCTACATTGCGCCTGCCTTAGGTTCTGGAGAACCAGTTCAGGTCTATGCAAGGTCTGATAGGGAAACGCTCAATAAACGTTCCAAGGCACTTGAAAATCCAAATTTTTCCGGCGCATGGTCTACCAAGGAAATAATTTCTACACCTCCTAGAAGAGGGGTGAAACCTGAACGAATGCCTACCCTTGGTAGTGGCTGGGGAGATGAAATTTCAATCCTACATCAACCGGACAATTTAGAAGTGGAACGTGTGGTATTTGTACCAAGAGAAAAACAGTCTCCCATCCGATATAGGTTTGAATTGAATGGAGTAACAACTAAAAATCAAATCAATATTGGTCGCTCGTGGCCAGCACCAAAGTCCACCACTATATGGGATGGAAATCGTTTGGTGATTTCAACTATTCACTCATTTATAAGTCCCACTAACGGACAATTGGCCAATAGTAAGCTAACGCAAACCCTCTGGCTACAACCTGCTACAATTTCGCCATGGGAACCAACTTTGGTAGTTGAGACCACAAGACATGCCATATTGAATGGGAAGCCATCCACAAACAGAACGGTGTACTATAAAGGGTTTCGTTGAACGTTTAAGTAGTTTTTAGAACTGTTAGATAGAAAAATATTATAAATAATAGTGCGTAGTATATATTCCTTGAACGTAGCGTATACCAATCTAAAATGTACAAGCGCGAGCGTTTAGAATACAGAGCACTACTAACAATAAGGTCAATCCGGATCTGCAGTAGTAGCTTGAAGATATGGAGTTAAAACAAGAGAAACAAAGGCTTACAAAATCGTTACCCTAACTTTTTTCTTTTTCAAGCGTGAATTATTGAGTTTCTCTACCAGTTCTTTTGCTATTTTAAGAGGTACGGCAACAAAAGCACAATCCTGTTTAAGTTCAATAACACCCAACTGGTCTTTGTTGATACCACCTTGTTTAAAGAATAAACCAGCGATATCGCCTTTAGAAATTTTATCCTTTCTCCCTCCTGAAATAAAAAGGGTTTCCCAAATTGGAGCTTTGTAAGGTAACTTTTTAGAGATGTCTATGGGTATATCTTTTTTTATAAACTCGGGTAAGCGTTCCTTGTCACCCTGTAATACATAAGCTGTTCCTTTTTCATTCACTCTTGCTGTTCTTCCGTTTCTGTGGGTAAACTCCACTACTGCTCTAGGGAGCTCGTAATGGATGATATATTTCATTTCTGGGATATCGATTCCCCTTGCTGCCAAATCCGTCGCAATGAGTACTTGACAGGTGCCGTTTCTAAATTTAATTAAAGAACGTTCGCGGTCCTTTTGCTCCATCCCACCCGAAAAGCAGCAATAATTAATCCTATTTTTATCCAGAACGGCACTTACTTTTTCAATACTATCCTTGTAATTGCAAAATACAATACCGGGTTCATTACCAATATAAAGCAGCAGATTAACCAAACTTTGTCCCTTATCCTTATCTGGAGAAAGCACTGTTTTAATGGTAAGTTGAGAGGCCTTTTTCCCAGTTAAATAATTGATGATGTTAGGCGTTTCCAAGCTTACAAAGTTTGGAATTTTAACCCCCTGTGTGGCAGATGTTAGAATACGTTTATCTAACTGGGTCAATTCACTAATGATAGCGTTCATCTCCACCTCAAAACCGGTTTCGAGGGATTTATCAAACTCATCCAAAACTAGGGTTTTAATGCTATTCTTAGAAAATCGGTCGGCATCAAAGTGGTCCAGAATTCTGCCTGGTGTTCCAATTAAAATTGCCGGAGTATGTTTTAGTTCTATTTTGTCTTTGGACATTGGTCTGCCGCCATATACCGCATTAACCTTAAAACCTGAGCCCATGGTCCGGACTACCTGTTCAATCTGTATGGCCAATTCGCGAGAAGGCACTAAAATAAGCGCTTGTACTTCTGTAGATGTTGCATCCAATTTTTCAACAAGCGGCAATAGAAAAGCTAAGGTTTTACCCGTACCTGTTGGCGAAAGCAAAACCGTGTTGACCGATTTTCCAATCACGCTAATAGCCTCCTCTTGCATTGGGTTCAATGCACTTATTTTTAATTTTTCCAAAATATCCTGTTGGTTCCGGATAGTATTGCCCATAGGTATTTTTTATTTCAAGTTAAAGCTTAAATATAAATTTCAAGAAGTACTAGGCAGTTGTTGACTCTGAAACTATTTAGTTGATTGTGCCCCGTCTCCCCTATTCTCCTGTTGTACTTTACTTTTCTTTTTGCTCCTTGCAAATACAGAATACACTTTTTACTTATTACTATTTACTCTCATACTTCTTACTTTCTCACTCTTTACTTCTTGCCTTTTAGCGGAGTTTCAGCATTTATATTCAAAGCACCTTGCTGTCCTATATGCTCGGCTAGCACCTTTTCCATCAATTCTTCTTTCGTCAAGTGATGAAATATGGTTTTTATTTTATCTTTCGTATCAGCAGAAATAGTTCGAGTTGGCTTGGTCTTGAATATTTTTTTAGCCCACAGGACCAAATTGGTTTCTTCCCTATTCTCATCATCTTGTTTTTCAACTTCATTGAAAACAATGCCAAGTTCTTTCTCGAATTCTGGAATATCTGCACGTTCTTCCTCCTGTATAATGCTTATAGAAAGTCCCATTGCTCCCGCCCTAGCGGTTCTGCCACTTCTATGGACATAGGCTTCGTAGGTATCAGGTAAATGATAGTTAACCACAAAGGAAGTCTCTTTTACATCTATACCACGGGCTGCTAAATCGGTCGCTACCAGAATATCTATAAACCCTTCTCGGAACTGACCCATAATTCGATCTCGGATTCCTTGGCTCAAACTTCCATGAATAGCGCCGGACGAAAATTTGTTGATGGCCAATTTCTTTGCTAATTTATTCACCGCTGCTTTTGTTTTACAGAAAATAATACCGCGATCTCCTTCTTTGGAATTTAAAAAGTGTAACAATACCTCCAACTTTTCTATCGGTTCCACCACTACATACTTGTGATTGATACCTTGATGCCCCATTTGTGCCATACTGGCTTCTATATGCACCACATGTTTGGACATATAATTCTGCACCAATTGCTTAACGGCTCCCGGCATGGTTGCAGTAAACAATAAGGTTCTTCTAGATTTAGGGATTTCGGCAGCCAAGGTATCTAAGTCTTTTTGCAGGGCGCTTACCATTTCATCTGCCTCGTCCAAAACCAAATACTTTATCTTTTTGATGCTGACTGCTTCACGTTTTACCAAATCTATTAATCGCCCAGGGGTTGCTACTATAATATGAGTAGCTTCCTTCAAGCGTTCTATTTGAGGCTTTATGGGAATACCTCCACATACGGAAGCAATGGATATGGCTGAATTGTGTGTGGTGAAAGAAACTAAATTAGCATAAATCTGCTGTCCCAATTCTCTAGTAGGAGCTAAAACTAAGGCCTGTACATCCAAATTTTTGGTGTCGATTAGTTGTACCAATGGTAAGCCAAAAGCCGCAGTCTTTCCTGTTCCCGTCTTTGCCAATGCAACGACATCCTCCTTTTTCTGTAATAGTATAGGAATGGTTTTTTCTTGAATATCTGTTGGAACGGAAATATTCAAATCGGCTAGACTTTGCAGCAACTGCTGGTTAATTCCTAAATCGGAAAACGACTTTGACATAAAATAAATTTGGAACAAAGATAGGCAGATGAAACTCCCCAATGGCACCTATGAATGCTCTTATATTTTTGCGCCAAAACCTCTTAAGAAAACTGAGGTAAAATAAGATAGTTATAGCTAAGAATCAAGACCAAGTAATTAGTTCTTCGTCCAAATTATAAGATACATAAGAGGATAGTTAAGCATTAATAAAAAAACTAAAATCAGCGCTCAACGGCCTAGTAAAACTAAGCCTCTTGAAGTGTACGTTTAGATTTTCTGTATAAATAGTTTGGATAGATAGTCCGTTTAGCAAAACGGTTAAGCTTATGGGAATTGACCATCTTAATATAAGTGGGTTTAGTAACTCCAAAATACTCGTATGTAGTACCGTCTAAAAATGTGATTTCCAATACAAGTCCATCATGAATATAATCTGCTATTCCAGAATTAGTTATTGTTTCCGTATAAACATCAAGGTTTGCTTCAATCGTTTCCGGAGCAATGCTCACCAGAAAGTGATATCCGTCTATTATAGTACGACTTTGTAACTCTGCTTCTTCTTGTTTGGCATCACCCTCTTGGAATTTATCTGGATGCCATTCCTTAACCAAATTGCGGTATGTTGTCTTAAGTGTCTTAAGGTCTATTTCCTTTTCGATACCAAATAATTTTTTATACTGACCAATACGTTTCATAGCGTTTTTTTAACAAGGCGCAAAACTACAGCTTTAATTCTAGAGAACTACTAGCTATGGGCATTATTATCGTTAAGAGCAAATTGAGAAGAAATACATCTTTTGAAGTGAAATTTGAATACAAAAAAACCCCATCGTCTCCGATGGGGTTTTGCTAAACTTTAAAGTATATGTATTAGATAACTTTTACGTTCACTGCGTTTAATCCTTTGTTGCCTTCTTGAAGATCGAATTCAACTTCATCGCCTTCGCGAATTTCGTCTACTAATCCTGAAATGTGTACAAAGTGATCCTTTTCAACTCCTTCTTCAGTGATGAATCCAAAACCTTTTGTGTCGTTGAAAAATTTTACTGTTCCTTTACTCATTGTAATGTAATTAAATTTATAATACTATTAAGCGGCAAATATGGCACCATTTTTTTGACTAACAATATAATTATTCACTTATTTTCCATTTATTATCAATTTTCTCCCAAATAACTCCTTGAGCGTTACAAAATATTGCAATTGTATACCATGGGATTACATTCCTTTGAAACTACTAAACAATCTAAATCTAGGCTATTATGAGGAAAAAGCAAATCTATTTTGAGAACTAGGATATAAAACAAGGATAGGGTCTCCTAAGCCCGCCGTAACTCAAGGTCCAAATTATGAAGAGTCAGAATTTCTTTTTCTTAGAAGCAAGGTTCTAATAAAAATATCAACGAAGTATTTTATAAACTATAGCGTTTTGGATAGATACGTACTTTAGTAAATAAGTTTAAAATTACTTAATCAAAACAGGGTTTAAAACAGGAACTTCTTAAGGTAAAACCGTCTTAATTCCCTCATGATACTGAGGAAAGGATACCAGATTATTGTGATTTCCCTTGTCCACAGTAAAAAACGTTTTTCGTTCGTGTGGTATCGCATCATATAGCTTGTTACCAGATTCATAGGGCACTACGGAATCGTTGGTTCCATGAAAAATAATGATGGGACAGGATGCGTGCTGCATGTACTCGAATGAAGGAAAGGTATATTTTAAGAATAAGGACACAGGTAATATGGGAAACATACTTTTAGCTACATCTAATAGACTATAAAACGGCGTTTCGAGCACCAATTGTTTAGGGTTATTTGTAGCTGCTAATTGGGTAGCGATGCCTGTGCCTAATGATCTGCCGTAAAGTGTAATCCTACCTTCATCGTAGAGCTGTAAGGTATAGTTGTAAAACAATTGGGCGTCATCGAACAAGGCCTTTTGACTCAATTTACCTGTGCTTTTACCATAAGTTCTATAATCCATAATAACCACATCGTACTGTTTTTTAACAAAGTAAAGCACTATTTCTCCCCAACGGGATAAATCGCCGGCATTTCCATGAAAATATAAAATTACTCCCTTAGGTTCTGAATTTTTGAAATGTAATCCATTTAAAACAGCCCCATCTTCTGTTTTTAAATTGAACTCTTCGTGAGGCAAACCAAACGAGTACGCGTAATCTTGCGGTAATTGAGATGGAAGGAAGATGAGTTTTTCCTGAAAGGAATAGAGCATAAGCGTACATAGGATATAAATGCCCACAAGAATTTTAGCGAACTTTTTAAGTCTTCGCATGTTTCTTTTTTGAGCCGTGTTTTACATGGATACTAGAACCTTTCAAATTTATGGCTTTTGGACGGGAGGTAATGATTTCACTTAACATTTTGTGATAGGCCTCAAAGGTGTTCAAATCTTTGTGACCACCGCCGATAACCGTGTGTAAAGTGGTCATTTTTGGTCGTATACGTGATAATTTTACACTTGTCGTGTAGGGAATAAGCGTATCATCCGTACCATGAATAATATGTATAGGGCAGTTGACGTATTTTAGCCATTTGTAGGTTGGCATGGGAAATTTTATCAATAGCGATAAAGGCATAAATGGCAAGTATCTCTTTGCTATTTTGCTTAAGCTGTAATAAGGGGCATCCAACACCAACATCCTAGGATTGTTCATCGAGGCTAATTTAGTGGCAAAGCCAGAACCAAGAGATCTACCATAGAGGATAATATATTTCTCATCTACTTTCTCCTTTAATTTGTTATACACTACCTGTAAATCTCGCTTTATGGCTTTTTGTGTTCGCCGGCCCGTGCTCTTTCCAAAGCCACGGTAATCTACCATAACTACATCATAACCGTGGCGTGTAAAGTCTACAGCAAACTTGCCCCATCCTTTGATACTTTTAGAATTTCCTTTTAAATAAAATACCACCCCTTTGGGGTTTTCGGTTTTAAACCGGAGTCCGTTAATCACTGCGCCGTCCCTAGTCTCGATATTGTATTCTTCTATCTCTTGGTTCTCGTAGTAAAACTGAAAATCTTTGGCAAGTTTCTCTGGCTTAAACATCAGGTAATCCTGTAAAAAATACACGAGGATATTAAACCCCATATAGAGTATCAAAATTATGGTGAGAATGTATGTCCAGTTTACTGTAATACCCATTGGTTCAAATTACGAAAATTAACTGTAACTGCTCTTTTTCGCAGCCTATAACTATGCTAAGAATTGTGTTGCTGTTCAAAGCAAGACGACACAGGCACTAAGTAAAAACGAAAACACAGAACAAAAGAACGGTTAGCTGCGTCTTTACAACCAATCTTTCTTTTTAAAGTAGACCATCATTCCTATGAAAAGAACAATCATAACACCCCATACATAGTAGTATCCATTTTCTGCATGCAACTCTGGCATATGGTCAAAATTCATTCCATAAATACCAGCAATAAAAGTCAAGGGAATAAATATCGATGCCATAATCGTTAATACTTTCATGACCTCGTTCATTTTATTACTCATATTGCTCATGTACATTTCCATAAGGCTCATCGACATTTCCCTGTATATCTGCAAGCTTTCGTTGATTTCTAAGGTATGGTCCATAGCATCTCTAAGAAACAATTTGGTATCCTTAGTGATGAGCGGGCTTTCGGAATCTATAAGCCTACTTATCAATTCTTTAACCGGAAAAATCCACCTACGAATTTTTAGTATTTCCTTTTTTAATTCCTGAATATTCTGGGCCACAATTGGTTTTGGGTGGTTGTACACCTCATCTTCCAAGTTTTCAATTCTTTGGTTTATATGTTCTAAGATCAGAAAATAGTTATCGATAATAGCATCTAAAAGGGCAAAGAATAAATAGTCCGCTCCTCTACTTCGTATTCTTCCGGCCTTGGCCTGTAATCGGTTTCGAACACCGTCAAACACATCATCTTCTGCCTCTTGGAACACCAATACAGTATTTTTCATAAGTGCTAGGGCTACATGTTCGCTAACAATTTCATCGTTAGTGTTGAGGTACAACATACGGAAGACCCCAAAAATATAGTCTTCGTACTCGTCTATTTTGGGTCTTTGCTCGGTGTTTATCGCGTCTTCCAATACCAAGGAATTAAGCCCAAATTTGGTGCCCAATGCTTCGATAAAATGCTCATCATTAATTCCTATGACATTTATCCAAGCAGTTTTATCGGATGCTTTTATATCTAGTATATGGTCAATGTCTGTCGTCTCTTCCTTTTCAAAAATATCAATATTATATAGTGTAGTGTATACCTTACTAGCTATTTTAGCTCTTGTACCCAGATAACTAACAGTTCCTGGCGCCTTGCCCATTTTAGCCAAAACCCGTGATACGCGTTTCTTTTTCTTTGGGAATCCTATTTTTTGTTTTTGTCGCATATGGGCATTTATTGGTTTAAAGATACTAAAACCGAATAGCTAGGCTAGTCAAAAGTAAGCTTGTTTAATAGTAATCCCGACCCTGGTGCTACAGTGGTGAGTACGATATTGGTGTTTGGCGTAAGCGACTCGTTAATAGCAACTAAAGATAATTCTCCCTTGCCCACTTGAAATAAAGCCCCCATCATCATTCTTATCTGATACCGCATAAAACCCGCTCCGTTTACGGTGAAAGCATAACTCTTTTCAGGAAAAAAATTAGCCTTCAACAAGGTATTTGGTGCAAGTGTGCAGCTTGTTATCGTTCGTATCACCTTGGTATTGGGCTGTAATTTAGCTGTGTAAGAAGAAAAATTATGCGTTCCCACAAATAGCTCGGCAGCCTCTTGCATTAGGGCGATATCTAGATGCGCTATAATATTGGTTAAGAAGGGTGCACAAAAAGGATGGTTTTTTGTTCCATAAGAAAACAGGTACACATATTCTTTGCTTTTACTTTGCTGAATAATATTGAAGTCCGATGTTGTTGGTGTAATTTCTGTCACTTTTATATCCGAAGGTAAATTCGTGTTGAATACGTCAATAAAACCTTTAAGCTCCGGAAGTTCCTTTTCCAAGACAAAAAGTTCAAAAGCCCCGTCCAACGAGGATACCTTAGCATCTGTTCTGCCTGCTCCAAGTATTTTGAACGGCGTTTGGGGCAGAATGAATTTCAAGGTTTTTGTAAGCATACGCTCTATAGTTAGTTGTCCGGGTTGCTTTTGCCAACCACTAAACCTAAAGCCTAAATATTGTAATCGCACGATATAATAAAAACGTTTTTTTTGCATAAAAGTAACTGACATAATAGAGCTAATTAATTGAAAATTAAATAATTATCTATCGTATATTCTAAATTCACCTATCCTTTTTGTACTTTAACTCTACTAATCTAAACCAATTAATCATGACAACCACAACAAATTTAAAGCCACCTGCCTGGTTTTGGGTAGTAAGTGCCCTAGGCCTTGGATGGAATATAATGGGTGCCGTTGCTTATCTAGGACAGGCGTACATGCCCATTGAGTCCTTGGAACAAATGTCCCAAGCCGAACGTCTATTATTTGAAACACAACCCGTTTGGGTAACCGCTGCGTTTGCAGTTGCAGTTTGGGGCGGAACCCTTGGATGCTTATTATTACTTTTTCAAAAAAAATGGGCAAAACCTGTCTTGCTTATATCCTTGATAGGAATATTAACACAAATGAGTCACTCCTTTTTTATGAGCGATGCTTTTGATGTCTACGGCGCTGCTGGTCTGGTCATGCAAATTATGGTAGTATTGATTGGAGTTCTATTGCTATTTATCGCAAGAAAGGCAATTTCCAAAGCTTGGCTGCGATAGCACTGCATGATATATAACAAATCAGGGTTCCATCCTTTTTTAAGCATTCCCCTTTAATTAAGACCGTTTATCGATTTTATTGAAATAAAGGAACATTAAAGACGTTAATTTCATATCGTACGGTTTTCCGTATTCCCTAAACCAGCATTTAGAATGAAGTTTTTTTACGGCGTTTTACCTTGGAAATGGACACTTTTATTGTCTATTTTTGTCTTAATACTAGTAGATATTTCTAGTTTTTATGGCCTGTATACAAATAAGTTCTATCTGTTCAGAATAGATAACTTTATTGTTCCAGTGCTATCTATTGTTCATTTTGTTTTCCTGTATGTCTTATCGTTTAAAATAAAGGAAAAAGAACTTAGCGATCGTCCAATGCGTAATTTAGAATACTCCCTTTATATAATCGGTATCATATATGCCTTCAAGTTCTTTGATACACTAATTATCCTTTTGACTTATAGTGAATATGAAACCTATTTAATGCCAGATACTTTTATTCCATTAGGATTAGGAATACTTTTTCTCTATCTCTTACTCTTACTACTAACAGTTATCACCATAGCTAAAAGAAAACAGCTGGTTGGTACGTATCATTTTGATGATATGAACCAACATGTGGATGATTGGGGAGAGTAAATTGGGCATACAAACGACCATCCCTAAGCGTCAACTGTTTTGCAAGCGCTAAATCAAGTACTAAACAATCGTAAACCAAAAAAACGTTAGTACGTTGCCCTTATTTCTGGCTTCGCAATAGCCTTTGTATTGGTTACATAAAATACTTAAGTATTACAAGTCATTTATTAAACTTCCGTAAACATCTTTGAATTGAAATCCGTCTTCAAATCTGTTTTTATTCAGTTTTTTATAGGATACCAGACCCCATAATACCAGTTCCTTTAAGAAATACTCATCTTCTTTAGGAAACTCTGGCTGGTGCTTTTTGACCAATTGGTTCAGTGCAGGAATGCTGTCCAACGTACGTTTATATTCTTCATCTGTAAAATCATCTAATAGCTCAAAACCTTCGCCTTGAAAAAACCAATGCAGTAGCTCATCATAAGGCGTTTCGGCATCTTTACGCTCTAACTTGTTTATTTCAGGAAAATACTTAGGAAATAGGGATTTTACCGCATCATCTATCAAGATACCTGCAACACCGCCCGCACCTTCTTGCTCGCCTTCGTATACCAACTCTATTTTTCCGGTTATCGCAGGAATTACACCTAGGAAGTCGCTTAAACGCACCATGGTTTTATCTGCACCGGTCAACAAAGTCCTTCGTTCTGCAGTACTCAATAGGTTTTGAAATGCAGTAATACTGGTTCTTGCGCTTACACCACTTTTAGCATCTACATACTCACTTTCACGTGCCTCAAAGCTGATTTGCTCCAATAAATCCTTGGCCAAATCTGGAACGTAAACCGAATCTGTTTGTCTCCCATCCAAATTAGATTCCTGCTCGGTTATCTTCCGTGCCGTTTCTATATCCTCTGGGTAGTGCGTTAATATTTGGGAACCAATCCTATCCTTCAAAGGTGTAACAATGCTCCCTCTGTTGGTATAATCTTCTGGGTTTGCTGTAAAGACGAATTGAATATCTAAGGGTAAACGTAGTTTAAACCCTCGTATCTGAATATCACCCTCTTCTAATATATTAAAAAGTGCCACTTGAATTCGTGCCTGTAAATCAGGCAGTTCGTTAATAACGAAAATACATCTGTTTGCCCTTGGTATCATACCAAAGTGAATTACACGATCATCCGCGTAGGAGAGTCTTAAATTAGCCGCTTTTATAGGGTCTACATCCCCAATTAGATCTGCTACTGTCACATCTGGTGTGGCTAATTTTTCATAAAATCTATCATTTTTATGCATCCAAGAGATAGGCGTATCATCGCCTTTATCGTTAATCAATTCCATTGCAAAACGAGACATTGGCTTTAATGGGTCATCATTAATTTCCGAGCCTTCTACTACCGGAATCCACTCGTCCAATAATTCTACCATCAAACGGGCTAATCTCGTTTTTGCTTGACCACGAAGTCCCAATAAATTGATATTATGACGAGAAAGAATAGCGCGTTCTAATTCTGGAATAACAGAGTTTTCGTAACCCCAAACTCCTTCAAAGCTGTCTTTTCCTGTGCGCAGCCGCTCCCTTAGGTTATCGCGTAATTCGTCTTTAATGCTTTTACTACTGTACGCGGCCGCTTTTAACTGACCTAGATTTTTAATTTCTGTATGTTTCAATTTC
>JBLHNI010000016.1:0-19894 GCA_047650615.1 Maribacter sp. | reverse complement strand
ACAAGTTCTGACGGAAACGCCCTTGCTTACCTTTTAATGAATCTGATAGAGATTTTAACGGTCTATTAGATTCTGTCTTAACGGCAGAAGCTTTTCTTGTATTATCAAAAAGTGAATCAACTGATTCCTGAAGCATACGCTTCTCGTTACGCAAGATTACCTCTGGGGCCTTAATCTCTACCAATCGTTTTAAACGGTTGTTACGTATAATTACCCTCCTGTATAAATCATTCAAATCTGAAGTTGCGAAACGACCACCATCTAATGGCACCAATGGACGTAATTCTGGCGGTATCACCGGAATTACTTTCATAATCATCCATTCCGGTTCGTTTTCCCTATTTTCCTGTGACTCCCTCAATGCTTCAACAACTTGAAGTCGTTTTAAAGCCTCGGTTTTCCGCTGCTTTGAAGTCTCTGTATTTGCCTTGTGTCTTAGACTAAAAGACAACTCTTTTAAATCGATTCTTCCTAAAAGATCAATCAAACATTCCGCACCCATTTTAGCTATAAACTTATTAGGGTCCGAATCTTCCAAATACTGATTCTCTGGTGGAATAGTTTCCAATATATTTAAGTACTCTTCCTCAGTCAAGAAATCCATATTATGGATTTCTTCCCCTTCTGGACCTTTAGCGAGACCCGGTTGAATGACTACATAACGTTCGTAGTAAATAATCATGTCCAATTTCTTGGAAGGTAATCCAAGTAAATATCCTATTTTATTAGGAAGTGAACGGAAATACCAGATATGGGCAACAGGAACCACTAAATTAATATGTCCTACCCTATCTCTACGTACTTTCTTTTCTGTAACCTCTACACCACAACGGTCACAAACGATACCGCGATAGCGGATACGCTTATACTTTCCACATGCACATTCGTAATCCTTTACAGGACCAAAAATACGTTCACAAAAAAGACCGTCACGTTCTGGTTTGTGCGTTCTATAGTTGATGGTTTCAGGCTTTAAAACTTCACCTCTAGATTCTGCCAAAATTGCTTCTGGTGAAGCTAATCCTATGGAAATTTTATTAAACCTTTTTATTGGGTTATTATCTTTTATTCTAGCCATAATAGCGTGCTGATAATGATTTTAAATGTGTTTTCAAATAGTCTCTAAAACTACAAACTTATTCCTCAAGTCTAATATCCAAACCTAATCCTTTAAGTTCGTGCATTAAAACGTTGAAAGATTCTGGTAAACCAGGTTCTGGCATGGTCTCACCTTTTACAATGGACTCATAGGTCTTGGCCCTTCCGATGACATCATCCGATTTAACGGTCAATATCTCACGTAACGTTGCCGATGCGCCATAGGCTTCCAATGCCCATACTTCCATCTCTCCAAAACGTTGACCACCAAACTGAGCTTTACCACCCAGTGGTTGTTGCGTAATTAAAGAGTAAGGTCCTATTGAACGTGCATGCATCTTGTCATCAACCATATGCCCTAACTTCAGCATATAAATAACCCCAACCGTAGCGGGTTGATCAAAACGTTGACCTGTACCGCCATCAAATAAATAGGTATGTCCAAATCTTGGAATTCCCGCTTCATCTGTGTATGCATTAATTTCATCAAGTGTAGCACCATCAAAAATCGGAGTTCCAAATTTCTTACCTAATTTAAGTCCGGCCCAGCCCAATACTGTTTCATATATCTGACCAATGTTCATACGGGATGGTACTCCCAAAGGATTCAATACGATATCTACAGGCGTTCCATCTTCAAGGAACGGCATATCTTCCTGACGCACTATTCTTGATACAATACCCTTATTACCATGACGACCAGCCATTTTATCACCTACTTTAAGCTTACGCTTTTTAGCAACATAAACTTTAGCCAGTTTCATGATTCCAGCTGGCAACTCATCCCCTACAGAAATAGTAAACTTATCTCTCCTTAAGTTTCCTTGAAGGTCATTCAGTTTTATCTTGTAATTGTGCAATAAGTCTGCAACAAAGGTATTGGTAACGCTATCTGTTGTCCAGCTTCCACTCACTAAATGCGCAAAATCGTCAACAGAGTTCAACATTTTCATGGAGTACTTCTTGCCTTTTGGAAGTACTTCTTCGCCCAAGTCGTTCAACACCCCTTGAGATGTCTTCCCGTTTACCAAAGTGAATAATTTCTCTACTAGGACATCTTTTAGCTCTTGGAATTTTACCTCGTATTCCAGTTCTAATTTAGATAGCTCCTCCTTATCCTCTGAACGTTTTCTCTTATCCTTTACGGACCTTGAGAATAGTTTTTTCTCTATTACAACTCCCCTTAACGAAGGAGATGCTTTTAGAGATGCATCTTTAACATCACCAGCTTTATCTCCAAATATGGCACGTAATAATTTTTCTTCTGGAGTTGGATCAGATTCTCCTTTCGGTGTAATCTTACCAATTAAAATATCTCCAGGTTTTACTTCTGCACCAATACGAATCATTCCGTTTTCATCCAAATCTTTGGTAGCCTCCTCAGAAACATTAGGAATATCGTGTGTTAATTCCTCTGCGCCAAGTTTCGTATCCCGAACTTCTAGAGAGTATTCATCGACGTGTATTGAAGTAAAAATATCCTCACGCACCACTTTCTCTGAAATTACGATTGCATCTTCAAAGTTATACCCTTTCCAAGGCATGAAAGCCACCGTAAGGTTTCGACCCAAGGCCAATTCTCCCTTTTCCGTAGCGTAACCTTCGCAAAGCACCTGTCCTTTATTAACCCTATCGCCCTTCTTTACGATGGGTTTTAAGTTGATACTAGTTCCTTGATTCGTTTTTCTGAACTTAACAAGAAAATAGGTTTTCTCATCCTCCTCAAAACTAATAAGTCTCTCGGCCTCTGTCCTATCATACTTGATTGTTATTTTTTGAGAATCTACATACTCTATAACACCATCACCTTCTGCGTTGATTAATACCCTAGAATCAGAAGCAACTTGTCTCTCCAAGCCAGTTCCAACAATTGGAGCTTGCGGCTTTAATAATGGCACAGCCTGACGCATCATGTTTGAGCCCATCAAAGCACGGTTGGCATCATCATGTTCCAAGAATGGAATCAAAGATGCAGAAATAGATGCAATTTGATTTGGCGCAACATCGGTATAATTGATTTCAGAAGGATCTACTACTGGAAAATCCCCTTCTTCTCTTGCAATAACCTTATCTGAATCTATTTGACCATTGGCTTTCAAAGGAATATTCGCTTGAGCGATTTTCATTCCCTCTTCTTCCTCGGCACTTAAGTATACGAAGTTGTCGATATCAACCTTGGACTTTTCTACCTTTCTATATGGTGTTTCCAAGAAGCCCATTGGGTTAACCTTGGCAAAAACAGCAAGTGAAGAAATCAAACCAATATTTGGTCCTTCAGGAGTTTCTATTGGACATAATCTCCCGTAGTGCGTATAGTGTACATCTCGAACTTCAAAACCTGCTCTTTCCCTAGAGAGTCCCCCAGGTCCTAGTGCTGATAATCTTCTCTTATGAGTTATCTCTGCTAATGGATTTGTTTGATCCATAAATTGAGACAATTGATTAGTCCCAAAGAAAGAATTAATTACCGAAGACAATGTCTTGGCATTGATTAAATCTATTGGTGTAAATACCTCATTGTCACGGACATTCATTCGTTCTCGAATAGTACGTGCCATTCTAGCTAAACCTACACCAAACTGGGACGACAACTGTTCTCCAACAGTTCTTACACGCCTATTAGAAAGGTGATCAATATCATCAATCTCAGCTTTTGAATTAATTAGCTCTATTAAGTACTTAATAATAGTAATAATATCTTCCTTGGTCAAGACCTGCTTGTCCATGCCAATATTAAGACCTAATTTTTTATTCATTCTATAACGCCCAACCTCACCTAGGTTATATCGTTGATCAGAGAAAAATAATTTATCTATGATACCACGCGCAGTATCCTCATCTGGCGGTTCTGCGTTACGTAACTGACGGTATATGTGTTCAACAGCTTCTTTTTCTGAATTTGTTGGATCCTTCTGTAACGTATTATGAATAATAGAATAATCGGATTGCGCGTTATTCTCTTTATGCAAAAGAACTGTCTTAACATCAGCATCCATTATATCAGTAATGTGTTCTTTCGACAAAATGGTATCACGATCTAATACAATCTCGTTTCTTTCTATAGAAACAACTTCACCGGTATCCTCATCCACAAAATCCTCGTGCCAAGTATTCAATACTCTTGCAGCCAATTTACGGCCCAATACTTTTGTAAGTCCGGCCTTAGAAACTTTCACTTCCTCAGAAAGGTCAAAAATCTCTAAAATATCCTTATCACGTTCAAAACCAATAGCTCTGAACAAGGTTGTAACCGGCAATTTTTTCTTTCTATCGATGTAGGCATACATAACGCCATTGATATCGGTAGCAAATTCTATCCAGGATCCTTTAAAAGGAATTACTCTAGCCGAGTATAATTTAGTTCCATTAGCATGGAAAGATTGGCCAAAGAAAACCCCTGGTGAACGGTGCAATTGAGAAACAACTACCCTTTCAGCTCCATTTATCACAAATGTACCACTAGGAGTCATATAAGGAATAGTACCCAAGTACACATCCTGAACTATAGTTTCAAAATCCTCATGCTCCGGATCGGTACAATATAATTTTAACCTGGCTTTTAGCGGTACGCTATACGTTAAACCACGCTCTATACATTCTTGGATTGAATATCTTGGTGGATCTATGAAATAATCCAAAAATTCCAATACGAACTGATTTCTAGTATCAGTTATTGGAAAGTTTTCCATGAAGGTATTGTACAAACCTTCGTCACCTCTTTGATCAGATTTAGTTTCAAGTTGAAAAAAGTCTTGAAAAGATTTTATCTGAATGTCCAAAAAATCGGGATAAGCCGGTGTTTTCTTGGCGGATGCAAAATTTATTCTTTCAGTCTGATTTGTGAACATCTACGGACAGTGTTTTGATCGTGAGTACTATTGGGGTAGTATATGCCCTCATATACCTAATCCTATAAAAAGGTTTAGGTCTAACCGCAAAAAGCGAAAAGACCTAAACCAGAAATACTATGGTTATTGCTACTACTTAAGCTCAACTTCTGCTCCTGCTTCTTCCAATGATTTTTTGATACCTTCTGCTTCGTCTTTAGTAACACCTTCTTTTACTGCTTTCGGTGCACTATCTACGATGTCTTTAGCATCTTTCAAACCTAACCCAGTTAATTCCTTAACCAATTTAACAACTGCTAATTTAGAAGCACCTGCTGCTTTCAATATAACATCAAACTCTGATTGCTCCTCAGCAGCTTCCCCACCATCGGCAGCACCGCCACCAGCAGCAACAGCTACTGCAGCAGCAGCAGGTTCGATACCATATTCATCTTTTAAAATACCAGCTAACTCATTTACTTCTTTTACCGTAAGGTTAACCAATTGTTCTGCGAAATCTTTTAAATCTGCCATTTTCTATCGTTTAATAAAATTTTAAAATATACTTAGTTTATAGTGCGTACTTATCTTTCAGATAATGTCTTAAGGATACCTGCTAGTTTACCACCACCAGATTTAAGTCCAGAAATTACATTTTTGGCTGGAGATTGTAATAATCCAATAACTTCGCCAATCATTTCTTCTTTAGACTTAATGCTCACAAGAGCATCCAAATTCTCATCACCTATGTAAACTGCCTCTTCTACGAAAGCTCCCTTTAATAATGGTTTTTCAGATTTTTTTCTGAAATTCTTTATAAGCTTTGCAGGAGCATTACCAACTTCTGAGAACATTAAAGAGGTATTTCCCTTTAACACACTTGGAAGTTCGCCAAACTCTCTATCCGAGGCCTCCATCGCCTTCGCGAGTAATGTATTCTTAACTACTGCCAATTTGATGTCAGCTTTGTAACAAGCTCTTCTCAAATCTGAGGTAGATTTTGCATCCATACCAGATATATCCGCTAAATAAATAATGGAATTATCTGATAACTGCGTAGTCAAATCTTGTATAACCGTTGCCTTTTCTTCTCTTGTCATAATTGAAATTTTTAACCAGCAGTGCTTAAACTGACTTTGGGTCTAATTGAACACTAGGACTCATGGTACTGGACATAAAAATACTTTTCATGTACACCCCTTTTGAAGCGGTAGGCTTAAGCTTGTTTAAAGTATCCAACAACTCCTTGGCATTATCTGCAATTTTTTCCGCTGTAAAGGAAGCTTTCCCAACTGCAGCATGCACAATACCTGTTTTATCTACTTTAAAATCAATCTTACCTGCTTTCACTTCAGATACTGCCTTGGCAACATCCATAGTTACGGTTCCTGTTTTTGGATTAGGCATCAAACCTCTTGGTCCTAAAACGCGTCCTAAAGGTCCTAATTTGCCCATAACACTTGGCATAGTGATGATTACATCAACATCTGTCCAACCGCCTTTAATTTTATCCAAATACTCATCTAATCCAACGTAATCAGCACCGGCTTCCAGCGCCTCTGCTTCTTTGTCCGGTGTTACCAAAGCCAAAACCTTAACATCTTTACCAGTTCCGTGAGGTAATGTAACAACACCACGTACCATTTGATTTGCTTTTCTTGGATCTACACCCAAACGTACCGCAAGTTCAATCGATGAATCAAATTTTGTATTGGTTATCTCTTTTATTAAAGCTGAAGCTTCGTCTACAGAGTATAATTTATCCTTCTCTATTTTTGAATGTGCTTCTTTAAGCTTTTTTGTTAACTTTGCCATTTAATTGCTTTATAAGATTTAAAAAGGTCTTTTTCCTGAAACCTTCATACCCATTGAACGTGCTGTACCTGCAATCATACTCATCGCCGATTCTACCGTAAAGGCATTAAGGTCTACCATTTTGTCTTCGGCTATTGCCTTAACTTGGTCCCAGGTTACATTACCTAATTTTACTCTGTTAGGTTCGCCAGATCCTTTTTTAATCTTAGCCGCTTCCAATAGCTGAACTGCCGCTGGTGGTGTTTTAACAAGGAAGTCAAAAGACTTATCCTTATAAACGGTAATAACAACTGGTAATACTTTACCTGGTTTATCCTGCGTTCTCGCATTAAACTGCTTACAGAATTCCATGATGTTAACACCGGCAGCACCTAAGGCGGGTCCAACCGGTGGCGACGGATTCGCTGCACCTCCCCTAACTTGTAGTTTAACTACTTTACCTACTTCTTTTGCCATTGTTTAGAATTAAATTGAAATTGTGTCAATGGAAGCAACACAACTTTTAAATATGTAACAATTGTCTTATACTTTTTCTACTTGCATGTAACTCAGTTCTAATGGGGTTTTTCTACCAAAAATCTTCACCATCACCTCTAGCTTGCGCTTTTCTTCGTTTATTTTCTCTACAGTACCGTTGAATCCGTTAAAGGGACCGTCAATAACTTTTACGGTTTCTCCAAAAACGAAAGGAATAGCTACACTATCCGTATTCACGGTCAACTCATCTACTTTTCCTAACATCCTGTTTACTTCTGCCTTTCTCAAAGGAACAGGGTCTCCTCCTTTGGTTTCCCCAAGAAAACCAATCACATTGGTAATGGAACGTATGATATGCACCATCTCTCCACCCAAATTAGCTTTCACCATAATATAACCAGGAAAGTAAACCCTTTCTTTATTTACTTTCTTACCGTTTCGAACTTGAACTACTTTTTCAGTAGGAACTAAAACATCTTCCAAATAATCCGCAAAGCCATGACGCTCCACTTCACTCACAATATAGCCTTTGATTTTATTCTCTTGACCACTTACAGCTCTCACTACGTACCATTTCTTATCCAATACTTCCGACATAGTGCTTAGCTTAATTTAGAATGTTACTGAAATATAATTTAATGATTTTACTAAAAACCGTATCAACTCCCCACGTAGCCAAAGCAAAAAGTATAGAAAATACAGCAACTACAACCATGAGGTTGGACGATTCTGCCCTGGAAGGAAGTGTTACGTTATTTCTTAACTCTTCTACCGCTTCTTTTATATATGTAATCATTTCGACTAAATTTTAACCTAACTAAAGAAAATTTTAAAATTTCTTATCACTTTGAATTATAAAAGAGACTTGGCTCGACCTCACTCCGCACAAATTTCTCGTCTCGCTTACATTCTTCAAAAATTCCGCACGGGAGAAGAGACTCGAACTCCCGACACCTGGTTTTGGAGACCAGTGCTCTACCAACTGAGCTACACCCGTATTATAAAAACATTCCTAATATTAAAACATCAGAAGGACACTCATTTATATTTACATCGAAAGGTATCCGCTTTATGGCGGACACCCTTATGATGTAACACTATTTTAAACTATTCTTTACACCTAGAGAATCTTAGTAACCTGACCAGCACCTACAGTTCTACCACCTTCACGGATAGCAAAACGAAGACCTTCACTCAATGCGATTGGCTGAATCAACTCTACCGTGATTGTCAAGTTATCACCAGGCATAACCATCTCAACTCCACTTGGCAGAGAAATGTTCCCTGTTACATCCGTAGTTCTTACGTAAAACTGTGGACGGTAGTTATTATGAAATGGCGTGTGACGCCCACCTTCTTCTTTTTTTAAGACATAAACCTCAGCTTCAAATTTAGCGTGTGGCTTAACGGAACCTGGCTTACAGATTACCATTCCACGGCTAATTTGAGCTTTCTCGATACCTCTTAATAAGATACCAACGTTATCTCCAGCCTCACCTCTATCCAATATCTTACGGAACATCTCAACACCAGTAACCGTAGAAGACAACTTCTCAGCACCCATACCAATAATATCAACTGCATCACCTGTATTTGCAACACCAGTCTCAATACGACCTGTAGCAACAGTTCCACGACCAGTAATTGTAAATACGTCCTCTACAGGCATTAAGAAATCCTTCTCAACATCTCTCTTTGGCAACTCAATCCAATCATCAACAGCAGCCATCAATTCCATAACCGTGTCAACCCATTTTTGCTCTCCGTTCAAAGCACCTAATGCAGAACCAGCAATTACAGGACCATTATCTCCATCATACTCGTAGAAAGAAAGCAATTCTCTTATTTCCATTTCAACCAGCTCGATAAGTTCCTCATCATCAACCATATCCACTTTATTCATGAATACAACCATTCTAGGAATACCTACCTGGCGCCCTAAAAGAATATGCTCGCGTGTTTGTGGCATAGGGCCATCAGTAGCAGCAACCACCAAAATAGCACCATCCATCTGAGCAGCACCAGTAACCATATTCTTTACGTAATCCGCGTGACCAGGACAGTCAACGTGTGCGTAATGACGATTTTCAGTAGAATACTCTACGTGTGATGTATTAATAGTAATACCTCTTTCTTTCTCTTCAGGAGCGTTGTCGATAGAATCGAAACTTCTCATTTCAGAAAGACCTGCATTAGCCAAAACAGTTGTAATAGCTGCAGTTAATGTAGTTTTACCGTGATCCACGTGCCCAATGGTACCAATATTTAAGTGCGGTTTGGAACGGTCGAATTTTTCCTTTGCCATGTTTAATGAATTTTAATCTTAGTTTATATTAGTGTACAAATTTATTCTTCAATTGAGCCAATGACGAGATTCGAACTCGTGACCTCTTCCTTACCAAGGAAACGCTCTACCCCTGAGCTACACCGGCGTAAAGTGTTGAATTTACTCTGTAAAATTCAGAATAAACTCCTGCCTTCACAGGAATGACCATAATGTCAAACACGCTGAAATCAATCTTAAAATGATAAATATCATTCTAACTAATCCCATCAAGGCTTCAAAAGCCATTTTCTAACAACAACACAAACTACATGCTATGGCAAGAAAATTAGAGCGGGAGACCGGGTTCGAACCGGCGACATTCAGCTTGGAAGGCTGACGCTCTACCAACTGAGCTACTCCCGCTTATTAATTTTCAAAATTTCAAACAAATACTTTTTATGTTAAAAGTGGGGAGAGCAGGATTCGAACCTGCGAAGACGTAGTCAGCAGATTTACAGTCTGCCCTCGTTGGCCGCTTGAGTATCTCCCCTTTTAACCAGTATTTTTAAGAACTTATTGAGCCGATGGAGGGACTCGAACCCACGACCTGCTGATTACAAATCAGCTGCTCTAGCCAGCTGAGCTACATCGGCACTTTTATTGTGCTTTTCAACACAAAAAAGTCCGCTATTTCTAACGGACTGCAAATGTATTGATTTATTTGTTTATTCAAAACAAAATTTAAAAAATTTTATTCAAGCAATCAACCTTAATTTCTCTTTTCTTTTAATAAGCATTCTTTCCAAACAACTACATGCCGAATCTATTGCTTCTTCAAAAGTTTTACATTGCTTCTTAACAACATATTTATCCTTAGGTATATTTACTTTTATTTCAACTATTTTGTTTGTCTTTCCAGCAGTATTCTCTACTTTCAAGTAAATATCGAAACTAATCACCTTATCATAAAAAGTCTCTAGTTTATCCAAACGCTGTTGCAAAAAATCTAACATAGACTTATCTGCATTAAAATTAACGGATTGAGCATTTACCTTCATATGTTTTTGTTTTTGACATCCCTTTATTCTAGGGACTGGATTAAACAACTCTATTTACCTGCCCTAGGATGTGCTAAAGCATGAACTTTTTTAAGTTCAGCTATACTATTGTGTGTATAGACTTGTGTTGAAGCTAAACTAGAGTGACCCAACAATTCTTTTACAGAATTTAAATCAGCTCCTTTATTAAGCAAATGAGTAGCAAACGTATGTCTTAATATATGGGGGCTCTTCTTTAACTTACTAGATACATCTGTAAAGTACTTATTTACAGTTCTATAAACAAGTGTTTCGTATATTTTATTCCCTAAACTAGAAATAAAAACATAGGTATTCTCCTCTTTACTATGTATTTTCTCACGCTCCCGGTAGTAGTTCAAAAAATGAGGCTCTAAACTATTGAGCATAGGAATAATACGCTCCTTGTTTCTTTTACCCAAAACCTTAATACTCTTGGTCTCAAAATCTACATCGCTTAACTTCAAATTAATAAGCTCTGCCCTACGTATTCCCGATGCATAGAGCAAATGAATCATAAGTTGATTCCGCTTGCCCTCAAAATCATTTGTGAATCCAAAAGCGGAAAGCACTGTCTCCATTTCTAGTTCAGAAAACGGAATCTCTATTTTTTTGGATATCCTTAATGACTTATGTTTAGCCAAAGGGTTCATAGAGATACTTCCTGTTTTTTGCAAAAAACGATAGTACGCCTTAAGAGAGGCTATTTTTCTATTTATGGTTCTATTAGAAAGCCCGGCTTCGGACAAGGAGACAATCCAACTTCTAATCACCACATATTGCACTTGATTTAAATCTGTAGTATCAAAATTATCCGCATAAAAAGCTGAAAATTCAGAAAGGTCATTAATATAAGCAACAACCGTATGCCTAGAATAGTTCTTTTCTAGTTCCAGATAAGCAACAAAATCTTTAACAGCCATAAACCAAAGTTATAAAACCTTAGCTAAAATTAACCTTTTGACAAAAAAAATCCCGCAAATTGCGGGATTTTAATATTTTCAACGGAAGTTTTTAGATTTCTTCTGCATCTCTTAAACCTTGTATGTACTGCGCTTTTTGCATTTGCGCTCTGTTCACTACTGAAGGTTTATTAAACTGCTGACGTTTTCTCAGCTGTCTCATTGTACCTGTTTTATCGAACTTTCGCTTGAAGCGCTTTAAAGCTCTGTCTATGTTCTCTCCTTCTTTTATCGGTATTATTAACATGGGCTACAACCTCTTTTCTTTAGTGATTAAGGTCGCAAATATAGAACTATTTTTAGTATTCAAAAGATTATTTAAACAATAATTCCAATGAATTTAAAAAACCTGCTCCTTTGGCGCTTTGTATTCCTTTTTATCAATTATAATCTTGGCTATAATTTCCCTTAATATTTCGGAAGTACCTCCTCCAATAGGTCCAAGCCTACTGTCACGGAACATCCTAGCCATTGGATAGTCTTCCATATATCCATAACCGCCTAGAAACTGTAAACATGAATAAATGACATCATCTGCCATTTTAGTAGATTTTAACTTTGAAATTGTGGCCTCCTTCACCATATACTCCCCTTTGTTCATCCGGTCGACTACGTAGTAATTGTACTGTCTGCACATTTCCATATCCGCATAAAGATCTACAAAACGATGGCGCAAAGCTTGATACTGATCTATAGTCTTCCCAAAAGTTTCTCGCTCAGACATATAATTAAGCGCATAGTCCAAAGCATATTCTGCTCTAGCATGTGCATTTACTCCCATAATCAATCTTTCCAAAGCAAAGGCTTCCATGATAAATGTAAATCCACTGCCTTCAGCTCCCATTAAATTGGATGCAGGCACTACCACATTATCAAAAGCAAGCTCCGCTGTATCAGAAGCTTTCCATCCTAATTTATTCAATTTATTAGCGGATACTCCGTCACTTTTTAGGTCAACAATAAGAATACTGATGCCCTTATTGCCCATTTCGGGGTTCGTCTTTGCCGCTAAAATCACATAATCGGCATAAACACCGTTGGTGATAAAGGTTTTGGAACCATTAACGATGTAATTATCATCTTGTTTGATTGCGGTGGTGCGCATACCGGCCACATCACTACCGCCGAAGGGTTCAGAAACGCCTAGACAGCCTACTAAGTCTCCATTTACAGATGGTTTTAAGTACGTCTCTTTTTGATAAGCATTCCCATTTTTGTTCAAATGAGTCATGGCAAGATACACATGTGCCCAAATAGCTGCAGCAAATCCTCCTGAATTAATTTTCTGCAATTCTTCTAACAGAACAATGGTGTAGAACAAATCGAGGTTAAGGCCTCCATCCTCTTCTGAAGTGGCAAGACCAAAAAATCCCATTTCACCGAATTTCGGCCAAATAAACCTATCGATGGTGCCGGTCTCTTCCCACTTTTCTATATGGGGAACTACCTCTTTTTGTAAAAAATCCTTTAAACTCTCCCTAAATAATTGATGTTCTTCAGTGAAGTTCATTCGGTTCATAACATTAATTTTTTAGGTACAAATATAACCCAATTCTGTTAATTCGGTCGGCGGGAAAACCCTCAATTTCCAATAATTCATCAAAAGAATCGATCCCTCCGTTACGCCCCCTATACGCCACTATATCGTAAGCCACACTTTTTTGAATATATACTAAGTGCGCCAATTCTTCCGCAGTAGCGGTATTAAGGTTCATTTTTTTGATAAGAGGTATTTCTAGCACACGAAAGCGGTTTAAAGTTCTTTCTACCACCTCTGGTTTTAATCCATAAACATCAGAAAGCTGGTCATCCACAAGAAAACCGCCCAACCTATCCCTAAACTTAATAATACGAGTTGCTAGCTTATCCCCTATCCCATTAATCAATTTAAGCTCCGTTTCGGTAGCTGTATTCAAATCTGAAATAACAGTACCTGTTTTAGATTCCTTAGACGTATTTATATAAGCTTTTTGAACAAAAGGGGTTGCTTTATTGGTTACCCAATCCGGGAATTTAAAAAATGGAGATATCGCATCTAAAAGGGAGTCTGAAACCAAGGTTAGCTGTTGAAATTCCTGGGCTGAATTCACATAAGTGTTATTTGCCCTAAACGCATGTAGCCTATCTATCTCTTCTAAGGAAAGCCCCAACGTATACCCCTTGTAATCTGTAATAAAATTGGGATTAAATGGATAAATCTTAAGCGTATCCTTTACTGTAGCATTTTGCCTAAGAATGTCTATTTGCTTTTGGGTTTCCAAGTCAGGGACCATCACTTTTGCCCCTACAATAGCATTATCCTTAAAAACAACATATCCTATTTGCGCTAAAATCAATAGCAGTAACAAAAAGAAAATCCCACTTTGTTCCTGTTTATTGAACTTGAAGTGGGATTTTAGAGATTTCATAAAAAATATTACTGTGCTACTTTTTGCTTCTTATAGAGTTGATTTGCCTTCAACTTTTTTAGATATACTCCAAGATCTTTTTTAACCTCGCCTGACATAATATATAATCCAATAATATTAGGAAAGGACATGGCTAAAATCATCATATCAGAAAAATCCAATACCGCACCCAAACTTACCGATGCACCGATAACCACAAAGACTAAGAAGAACATTTTATAAACAAATTCAGTTCTTTTACTTTTACCAAACAAATAGGTCCAAGCCCTCATACCATAATAGGACCAAGAAATCATAGTCGAAAAAGCAAAAAGGAAAACTGCAAGGGCCAAAACGTAAGGAAACCATGAAATTTGACTTCCAAAGGCATCAGATGTTAACTGCGCACCTGCGAGACCTTCAACCTCATGCATTCCTGTAAAAATCAATACTAAAGCCGTAAGTGTACATACCACCACTGTATCTATAAAAGGCTCTAATAAAGCTACAAAGCCTTCTGAAGGTGGATGATTGGTCTTTGCCGTACTGTGTGCGATAGCGGCCGACCCTACACCTGCCTCATTTGAAAAGGCAGCCCGCTGAAAACCAATGACCAGCACTCCAATAATACCCCCTTTTAAAGCAGATGGACTAAATGCACCATCCCAGATGGCAGAAAAAGCTGGACCAATATTCTGAATATTCATAATAATTACCGCTAAAGCGGCAACGATATAAATGGAAGCCATTACTGGTACAATCCTACCCGTAACGTTAGCTATACTGTTTATACCACCAATGATAACGACCCCTACCAAACTAGCAGTTACTATGCCAAACCAAAATCCATTACCTACCAAGACTGGAAATTGTCCTGCTAATTGCTCAAATGACTGGTTGGCTTGGAACATATTGCCACCTCCAAAAGAAGCTCCTACCGCCAAAACTGCGAACAACCCTGCGAGCACTTTTCCAATGCCTTTCATATTTCTTTTTTCAAGACCGTAACGTAAGTAGTTCATAGGGCCCCCAAATACACGTCCATCAGGTAAAATATCCCTGTACTTTACACCTAGCGTACATTCAACGAATTTTGAGGACATCCCCAAAAGTCCACAAACAATCATCCAAAATGTAGCACCAGCTCCACCTAAGGAAACTGCGACGGCAACTCCCGCAATATTCCCCAGACCAACAGTACCTGAAACGGCAGTCGCTAAAGCCTGGAAATGGGTTACTTGCCCAGGAGCATCCGGATCATCATATTTACCTCTGGCTAAATCCAAAGAATGTTTAAATCCTCGTATATTAATGAAGCCCATTCTGAATGTAAAGAAAGTTGCTCCCAATACAAGCCATATAACAATAAAAGGGATTCCCTTGGTTATTGGGTCACCGTTAGGATGGGTCATAACCAAAGGCTCATCATATTTCACCTCAGCAAAGAAATGTGCACCCTGCTCAATTACATGCTCCTGATTTTCAGAATTATAAATAACCTTTCCTTCTGCAGTTAAATGTTTTAAGGTTCCGGTTGCGTTAGACATTATCGTTTGATCCGCACCTTTATCCTGAGAGATGATAGCAACAGCCTCTCCCTTTTTTACTTTTTCACCTTCTGCCTTTAACCACTTTGCAAGTACGTATTTATTTTGCATGTCTGGACTCCAATCGGGTATCGAGATACGTTTTAAATCGGCATAGGCAACCGGGTCGTATATTCCTAAGGCGGCAAAGGGATCCCAGAATAAAACAGAACCAAGTGCTCCTACCGCAGGAGTCATTGCTCCGTTAAATACTTCTGTGATGGCTTCGGTTTCTACTTTAAACACTTTGGTGACATTTGCACCAGCAGCATCCGTTATAACCACATTGTACGAAACACCCTCAACAAGACCTGTTGCCCTTTTTGAAGCTAATGGTGTTTCTTCATTACTCCACTTAAATGTATACGGCTCTGTTCCTCCGATTACTTTAAGCTCAATTACACCATCGTTTATGGATGAAGAAGGGTTATAGGTCTTTCCCGTAACCTCAAGTTCCTGTGCAGTTAGCGCGAAAGAAATAAAAAGAGAAAAGAAATAAAGTAATTTTTTCATGTAGACCATATATCTAATTAATTTTAGTTGGTTTATTTATCACTACGTGGCAATATCTTAAAAATTATGTAGGGAATCAAATATACATCGAAAAGATTCTTAGGCGATATGAAACATTTCATTCAGTTTTTTTATTTGTTCCGGCCGTCCCAAAACAATCACTTTACTTTTTGGCTGTAATTTCAAATCTGCTTCTGGATTGATTATATATTCCCCTTCTGGCGTAATATAGCCAATAATAGTACACCCTGTCTTTCTGCGCAAGTCCAAATCTCTTAATGAGTTACACTCTACTTGGTCTGCAAAGTCCTCAATCGCTACCTCCTCTAAATTGGTAGTATGCTCCCCTTCCATAGACAGTTTATCCATAAACGTAATCAAATCGGGCATCACCACTAAGGATGCCATATGGTCTCCGCCAATTTTATCGGGCATAATTACTTTGTTGGCCCCTGCCAATAGTAACTTTTTTTGGGAATTAACTAAAGACGCCCTACTTATAATGAATAGATTTTTATTCAGCTGCCTTGCCGACAGGACTACAAAAAGATTTGTAGCATCATCTGGAAGTGCCGTTATAAGAAATTGTGCACGCTCAATACCTGCGGTCAATAACACCTCGTCATCATTTGCATCACCTTCAACAAATAATACAGTATCATCATACCTATCTATAATCTCCTTTTCTCGTTCTATAATTACAAATGGCCTATTATACGCTTTTAGACGTTCCGAAGCCTGCATACCATTTCTACCAAAACCACATATGACAACGTGGTTAGATAAACTGTCTATGGTTTTTTTCACTCTCTTTTTTTTTAAGATTTGTAACGAATTTCTACCCAATATATACTCTGTCACCACCGAAATAGCAAAACCTACAATAAAAACACTGGTTACAATAAGTAGTACTGTGAATATTTTACCTTCTGGACCCATAGGCCTCACTTCAGAAAAACCTACGGTAGTAACCGTAATTATAGTCATATAAAGTGCATCAATCCATGAATAGTCAGAAATATAGCGATACCCGAGCACACCAAACAAAAGCACGACCACGATTAAAACCAGTGCCAGATAAATTTTAGATCTAAAAAATTTAATCATTGCTATAAATCAAAAACCGAGGTTCTTTTTGTATGCACCAAATCCTTTATT
The DNA here is from genome assembly GCA_047650615.1 of Maribacter sp. Taxonomy (GTDB): domain Bacteria; phylum Bacteroidota; class Bacteroidia; order Flavobacteriales; family Flavobacteriaceae; genus Maribacter. The sequence continues at coordinate 2,729 of JBLHNI010000016.1, read as the reverse complement.
CCTAACCAAAAAGCTAAAAAAAGATATAGTGTGAAGCCAAAACCCAGGGTTACAAAGGTTAAGTAGATAAATGAAGTGCGCACCACTCTGGCGCGAATCCCCATTCTTTCCGCGATTCTTCGGCAAACCTCAAAACCACGCTTTTGCAAATAATGCAATAAGCTGTAAAATATGTTCATGACCTAAAATTAAGTCTTTAAAGTTAATAATTCCGATCCTACTGCACATTGTAAACATTTGTTTTTTGTGCAATAGTTCGTATAGAGCTCCAATAAAGCCTGACTATCCTTTGCAGTTTCAACGTTAAGTCCTAGTTCCTGATATTTCTGGATAATACTATTTTTCTCTGCCGGAATCATCACGATAGGTTTGGTAAAAGCATCGCTAACAGATAAACCTTGTTGTTTTAGGTAACAGAATTTTAAAGGTAAAATGGTATTGATTACCAATAAATCTATAAACCTCTTAGACGTTTTTTTGACACTTGTCTTTGAAACCTTAGCAAACGTAAAATGGCTATCCCAATATTCACTTGTATTTACAGAGAATAAACGATATAAATCGGTTTCTTCGTTTTGCATAGCATTAAAAAACAAGGAGTGTGACATTGCGTATAGCTGCGCTATTTGCGAAAGCCGTATCGTTGGAAAATTAGGGGGTCTTAGTTTGAAAAATTGGGGAGTTGACATTACTTCCTTATCCAATTGGTATTTATGAGCCAAGTAATCATAGTTTTTGCGTAATTGAAGGTAATAGGAATCGGTATATTCTGTCTCCAAAAGACCTGAAAGCCCAAAAAGAAGCGCCTCTAGTTCCAGTGGTTTGTTTTGTAGTTTCCTAATAATGGAAAAGTCTAGATTCTTGGCCACTTCTAGGAATAGCTCACCATTAATATTAGAACCAAAGCTTTTTAAGAGTAGAACAAAAAGCACCTTTTCCCAATCGTTTTTCGACGCTTCCAACAATTTTAAAACCACTTCAGATTTCTGTTCCAATCTTTCAAAATAGAGCCGCTCCTTCCAATTATCAAAATTAAAACTGGAGATTGCGGTAATATCTTTACCGCAATTAATAAAGGAATTGTGTTTTTGCTGAAATAGTTTTTGATAATTGGATAACAGTTCAGTGCTAATGTAACTTTTTAACTCAAGCGTAGGAATCTCGGAACCGTCCGCTCTAAAAACCCCTACATTGTCTTCCCAAACCACATGAAGTATTACGCTATCGTAATTGGAATCAGTTTCATGATTATGGACGTACCAGTCAGATGATTTTAAGTGAATTTCTACATTTCCGGCCCACATCTGCTTATCAATACTAAGCTTAGCGTTAAAAAAATCCGGACCGCTTAAGTGATTATGTGTACCCGAAGACTGTACGGAAATAGGATGACCTTTTGTTGTCCTAATGCCGGCAACCGGATATTTTTTATACTTCCAGATATAGTGCAAGAGATCTTCCTTCATGCTATAAAAATAAAAAAATCACTTAAAAGAGGGTTCTTTATTTTCTATAATTCGATTTTATTCTGCAATACCACCTTCCCAGTTCATAAATCCGCCTTCTAAATTATAAGTATTTTCAAAACCGATACTATTCATTATCGCACACGCTTGTCCACTTCGGTTACCTGATCGGCAATACACGTAATAATTTTTTGTTTTATCGAGCTTTTCGAGTTCATTAATAAAACCCTGACCTAAATAAATATCGATATTCTTTGCGTTAGGAATATACCCTTCCTCCAGCTCTTCTTCCGCACGGACATCAAGGATAAAAGCGTTTTCATCCTCGCTGATTTTTACTGCCCATTCTTCCTGTGATACATCTGCCATACTAGTATAAAATTATTGATTTAGTCCAAAAATAAGTGATTTTGGAAAATTATACTACATCTAAGGTATCGAAGTTTCCGCATAGCTTAGAACAGACATTTGCTACAACACTATCCTCTCAATTATGTACGCTTTTAATACTGTACTCAGACACCCCTATTGCAAGGGTATTTAAAACAACAAACGTCTTCCCATATTGCGAATACCCTCTTGCAGTACCACGCAGTTTTAACCAAGTAGAAAGTACAGCCTTGTTTAGGTGAGATGATAACTATCCACATTGCTTTTTAACAAAAAATTAATCTAAAAATAGTTCTTAGATGGATAGAATAGATTTATATTTGTATAAACAATAATTGTTTCTACATGAATGTTGAAAAAGCCATAAAAACAAACACTGAAATCCCCTTAAAAAAGAGGACTATCATTCATTTGTCATTGGTTTACAATAAAGTCAATGAACAGGTGGCGCTAACTTTGAAACCCTTTGAAATATCTGTGCAACAATTTAATGTTCTTCGTATTTTAAGGGGACAGAAAGGACAGCCGGCAAACTTATCTACTATTAATGAAAGAATGGTAACCAAGATGAGTAATACAACTAGGTTGGTAGATAAACTTATTTCAAAAAAATACGTAAATAGAACTATATGCGAGCACAACCGCAGAAAAGTAGAAATTAGCATAACGGACAAAGGATTGGTTTTTCTAAGCCAAATAGATGGCATGCTATTTGACAAAGAAGAAGAAATACTTAGTGATTTTTCCAATTTGGAATTAATACAATTGAATACATTATTAGATAAATTTTAAAACCAGAAATGAATACGATTTTAGAGCACAGAACTTGGCGTTACGCCACTAAAAAATTTGATAGCACAAAGAAGATTTCAA
>JBLHNI010000015.1:0-20669 GCA_047650615.1 Maribacter sp. | reverse complement strand
CATTTCACCCTCTAAAAAAATGCTTCTAAAAAAATCATTCCCTATTTGGTATGATTGGATATCCTTTGGGGCAAAACGCTTTTTCCTACTTGTTCCTTTGAATCGAATCTTTTCATAAAGTCCTAGATTGAATCCTTTGCTGTCTCTATTCCGGATTTTACCCTAAAGTGTGTCATTGGAATTAGTAACAACATACCCTTCTTGAAAATCATATTGGCCAGAAGCACAAAATGAACTAAAGAGAAATAGTCCCGAAAATAAAGTAGTTGCATTAATCATTTTTATACCTTAAAGAATAGCTTTCTTTGGTACAAGAAATATGCCAAGAAACAGTAAAACGCAACAACAGATAACCCATAAAATAAGGATGACAACTGCATGGAGATAACATCATGGACATATATCGTTTGAAAAAGCCAGCCATGCAAGGAGGTGTCACCTACTTTTATTTGACCCATAATTTTTGCAATAAAACTGGATAAGAAATAGACAATAATCGCATTGGCACCCGCATATCTGAATATACTTCCAAACTTAATTTTCTTCACATCGGTGAGATAGTAAACAAGAGCCAAGACCAAATTTGCCCATCCTGCGGTGACCAAAACAAAGCTACTGGTCCACAAGGCTTTATTAATAGGGAAAACCAAATCCCAAAGATGTCCAATAATTAAAAGACCGCCTCCAATACCCATTAAAATAGTTGCTTTTTTAGTTTGCTTAGAGCTTAATATCAATCCGGTAAAAACCCCTAATAGGGCACTGGCTATTGACGGAACGGTACTCAACAAGCCCTCTGGGTCGTAATCTGTTTTATAATTATGAGTTCCAAAAACTTGTACATCCAACCAATTGGCTAAATTATTAGGTGCTCTATCCAAAGTAGACTCCAATCCATTAACGGGCACTAGCGTCATCAAAAGCCAATACCCAATCAGTAAGAATATGGTTATAGCGAGAAGTGTCCTCCACTTAAAATTGACAAACAAAATAGCGGTAAAAAAGAAAACCACACCAATACGTTGCAAAACACCTGGGAAACGAATGTCGGAGAACTCTTTAACGAACGGAAAACTGATTAAAAAGGCTCCAAGAAAGAGCCCAAGGCCAATCAATTTTAAAGTTCTAATAGTGATTTTTTTATAAACACCCGCATCTATCGTTTTGTTTTGATAGGAAAATGCAATAGAAGTTCCCACAATAAATAAGAAAAAAGGAAACACTAAATCTGTAGGGGTATAGCCATGCCAAGGTGCATGCAGAAAAGGAGCATACACGTTTGACCAAGTTCCAGGCGTATTTACCAACACCATGAGAATAATAGTTGCTCCTCTAAAAATATCAACGGATAGAATTCTGTCCTTCATTTGTTTAGGTTTTATTGTTCTTATCTGAAAGCCATAACTAAATTTCCCACAGGTAGGCTCTTCCCCAGACTTTTTAAGAGTGCATTCTATAGTAAATTACCTTTCATACGATTCCATGCCTTTATAAGCAATAAAGCCGCAATTACCGAGACCCCTGTTAAAATTAGAGCTAATGTAGTTTCTCCATAAATCCAGTATCCAGTAGCGAACATAATGGAATAAATAAGAGCTATTCCCAAAAACATTGCCGTAATTCCAGAAGGCACACTCCACTTCTCATTAGTCTCAATAATATTTACGTTATCCCCTTTCGCCTTGCTCACCACTTTTGCCCATCCTGGACCTCCTGGCTGTGTTTTTCTATAAAAACTACGTAGCGTTTCATCAGATTCTGGTTTAGTCAGTACCGTAACCAACATCCAAATAGTAGTAGTAACAACTACTACGAAAGGATACTCTGCCCAATCTGGAAAGACTCCTGTGCCTGGTGCAAACAAAATATCCCCCAAGCTAGTTTTAGCTAATCCTATCACAATAATTCCTGAGGCGAACATGGCTGTAATTTCGCTCCATGCATTAATTCGCCACCAAAACCAACGTAGGATAAATACCAAGCCCGTTCCTGCACCAAATTTTATCAATAAGTCAAAAATCTCGAAGGCGTTTTGCAGGGTCAATGCAAACAATGCGCTAAGCACCATCAGTATCACTGTAGAAATCCTCCCTACGGCAACCATTTGTTTTTCGCTAGCATCTGGATTTATCTGCCGTTTGTAAAAATCGAAAACAATATACGAGGAACCCCAATTTAATTGCGTAGAAATAGTACTCATATAGGCTGCGATTAATGAAGCCAAAACTATACCTAAAAGCCCGCTAGGTAATTTGGTCAACATAGCAGAGTAGGCAAGATCATGACCCAATTTACTTTCTTCAATATTCGGGAAAGCTGTTGCGATACTGGCAATATCGGGGTAGACTACCAAAGATGCCAAGGCGACCAAAATCCATGGCCAAGGTCTTAGCGCGTAGTGCATTATATTAAAGAAAAAGGTGGCTCCTATTGCATGGTTTTCATCTTTTGCAGCTAACATACGTTGGGCAATATAGCCCCCGCCACCAGGCTCAGCGCCTGGATACCACGAACTCCACCATTGTACAGCCAAAGGAATAATCAGTAAGGTGATCAGGGTTTTTCGATTACTAAAATCGGGTAGAATAGATAGCTTTTCGGCAACGTTTTCATTGGCCATCAAGGCGTCAATACCGCCAACTTCTGGAATATTAACCAAATAATATGCAGCGCCTATAGCTCCTGCCATAGCTACGAAGAACAAAAGAAAATCAGTATAAACAACACCCTTAAATCCACCTAATGCACTAAAAGTAACAGTGATAAGACCTGCTCCAACAACGGTTTCCCATGGTTCTAAGCCTAACATAATACCGCCAATTTTAATAGCTGCCAACGTTACGGAGGCCATGGTGATAATGTTAAATAGACCCCCTAAATAAATAGCTCGAAACTTCCTTAAGAAACTAGCAGGCTTCCCGCCATAGCGCATTTCATAGAACTCCAAATCTGTATTTACGTTAGACTTGCGCCAAAGCTTAGCATAAACGAATACCGTTAACATACCTGTGAGCAGAAAACACCACCAAACCCAGTTGCCAGAAACACCAGTAGTCCTAACTATATCGGTTACTAAATTGGGTGTATCTGTAGAAAATGTAGTAGCCACCATGGAAAGGCCCAAAAGCCACCAAGGCATGGTTCTACCGGAAAGAAAAAATTCAGACGAACTTTTACCCGATTTTTTGGAAACGTAAATTCCAATTCCTAAAACAATCGAGAAAAAAATAATGATAAAACTATAGTCGAGCGTGCTTAATTCCATAATTCGGAAGTTGGTTAGGTTCTAAAGATAAAATTATTTAAGATACTTTTGTGTTTTGTTCGCTCAACAGCTTTTAGGCTCACACTAATGACTATGGAAATTACGCTATCTTCTTGGATTCTTGCTAGTGCTGCCGCTTTCGTAATAGGGCTTTCTAAAGCTGGTATTAAAGGTGTTGCAGTCATAAACGTCACCTTTATGGCGCTGGCTTTTGGTGCCAAAGAGTCTACTGGAATGGTTGTGCCTTTACTTATTCTTGCTGATATTTTTGCCGTTATTTATTACAACAGACACACCCAATGGAAGTATGTTTTCAAACTACTGCCTTGGATGATAATAGGTGTTCTCATTGGCGTTTATGTAGGCAAGGACCTTCCGGAACCCTTGTTTAAAATAGGCATGGCAATCATTATCCTCGTTACTGTTTTTATGATGTACTGGTGGGATAGGAAGAAAATTAAAACCGTACCAAAGCATTGGTCATTTTCTAGTGCTATTGGTATTGTTGCAGGAATAACAACCATGGTAGGGAATTTAGCTGGCGCGTTTTCCAATATTTATTTTTTAGCGATGCGACTGCCTAAAAATCATTTTATAGGTACCGCAGCTTGGTTATTTTTAATCGTAAATATTATAAAGCTGCCCTTTCATATTTTTGTTTGGGAGACCATTTCTAAAGAAACATTACTACTGAATGTGAAACTTTTACCATTAATAATTATCGGCTTTTTGGTGGGTATAAAAATCATATCATTAATTAAAGAAGCGTTCTTTCGTAAAATGATTTTAGTGCTTACGGCTTTAGGGGCGATATTGATTATCTTCCAATAAGCCCCCAGTAGAGAACCAGCGTATTTCTTAAATATTTGTTAATATAAAATTTTCGCCCTATCTTTCCATTTGATAATCAAAAGTTTAGAGCCTTATGACACTTAAAGAAATTACGATAGAACCAAAGCTGTTCGCGGATATTCTAGTAGTTTTGGGTTTTCTAATATTTTGTTTTCTCTACATGGAACATTACAACGAAATTCAAAATGAAGTCAATGCAATCTTAACGCAATCTTTAGACGATTTAAATAGTAATTTGGCCAATACGTCTGCTTCAGGAAAGTAAGTATCACTGCAACTGATTTAATCTGGAATAACAGCTGTGTTATTATTTGCATCCCAATATTTTAACGTTCTTTTCCAAATCCTAGACCTCAAAGAATTTGTAAATATCATTATTCTCGTTTCCATAAACGATTAAAGAGCTTACGGTATTACCCTAGGTATGGGAAGCCTTTAAAATTTGAAAAAACCATAGTCTCCTTTGTAGCATTTTGTACAGGGCCCAAATAGTGCTAACCAAACAGGTTGGTTCATATAGTGTTCAACGGTATCAGTTACCATCATAAACTTTAACAAAGAATGTTTCCGGTCATCTGATCTTTTATTAGCTGTTGCACCCACATCCATTTTAAAGAATACAGGATATGCCAACTTCCGCATTTGTGCCTCCTAATACCCTCACTTCCTAGTGTTTTACTGGTCCTATGCGATAATTTAATTAAAATAGCCTCAGCTTTTTAATTGGGTCTCATGATTTCCTTAGCAATTTTCTCTTAAACTTAATGAGTACTTACACTGTTAACCAGAACAAGTTTTACTACAGTTAAAACAATTTATACCTAAAATGATGGTTTACCTTTAGATAGTAGTGTCATAAAAACCCTTTTAAAAACTAGAAATGTATAGACACCTTACCTTACTTATATTGTTCTGCTTATTTTCTTTAAGCGGGATATCGCAAGATTGGGAAACCTCTTTTGAAACTGCAAAAAACAAATCAAAAAAAACCCAAGCGCCAATTATACTCGTTTTTCAGGGCTCTGACTGGTGTGCGCCGTGTATAAAATTAGACCGAGAGGTTTGGAGTACTCCCGTGTTTCAAAAGTATGCTGCTGAAAACTATGTAATGCTACAAGCAGACTTTCCAAGAAAAAAGATAAACGCACTTTCCAAAGAACAGACTATGGCAAATAAACTATTAGCCGAAAGATATAACCAAAAAGGCATATTCCCCTTAGTTGTGCTTTTAGATGAAGATGGAAAGGAACTGGGACAGACCAGTTATAAAAGACTTGCTCCTGAAGCATATATAAAAGAACTCAATTCCTATTTAAACTAATTTTGAAAAACATACTCTTCTTCATATTCGTTAGTTCGAACTTTATTGGAGCGGCACAACAACCCTACAAGCAAATTGTAAAATTGATGGGTAGTCGATTCGAAATTACCGTTGTGGCCGAAAATACGGTTGAAGGTGACAAATATATAGCGTTGGCAGTTGCAGAGATTTCCAGAATAGAAAAATTGATTTCCTCTTGGGATCTAAATTCCGAAACTTCTGAAATTAATGCCTCAGCTGGCGAAAAACCGGTAAGAGTTTCCCAAGAACTTTTTGATTTAATAGATCGGTGTTTAAAAATTTCGAAACTGACAGATGGGGCGTTTGACATCTCCTATGCCTCAATGGACCGCATCTGGAAATTTGATGGCAGCATGAAAACAATGCCAAGCTTAGAGGTCATTCATGAATCGGTTTCTAGCGTAGGTTATCAGAATATTGTAGTAAATAAAGAAGATACAAGCGTTTTTCTAAAACTCCCTGGAATGAAAATAGGCTTTGGTGCCGTAGGTAAAGGATATGCAGCAGACAGTGCTAAGGCTCTATTACTAGAGAAAGGGGTTTCCTCGGGCATTATAAACGCATCCGGTGACATGAATACGTGGGGCAAACAACCCGATGGCAGCGAATGGAAAGTAGCTCTAACCAACCCTATGGATAAAAACAAAGGATTTGGTTTGCTCCCCGTTCTAAACAAAGCAGTGGTGACTTCAGGTAACTATGAAAAATATGTCATCTTTAATGGAAAAAGATATTCCCACATCATTGACCCAAGAACAGGATACCCATCAACAGGTATTTTAAGCGTTACGGTTTTTGCCCCAAAAGCAGAACTTGCAGATGCCTTGGCAACATCGGTTTTTGTTATGGGCAAGGAAATAGGATTAGATCGCATTAATCAATTGCCCAATGTGGAATGTATATTAATTGACGAAGAAGGAACCGTCTTTAAATCAAAAAATATCAAAATAAACACCTTATGATACGAACACTAGTTTTAGTGGTTTTGCTTACCTGCAGCCTTGGCAGTTGTGTCGTAGTAAAGGAATATGAAAAAGTGGCCATAAACGACCCAGATATGCTACTCTCGGAGCAGCCTTGTGACCGCAACCTCACTACTATGCACTCATATAGAGAAGCAGCAGCAGGCGCAAATGGAGGAAAAACTGGGGGCGGTTGTGGTTGTAATTAAGTGGTATGTTTTAAAACAAAACCGAAGCATATGAAATCGTTACAAACAAAAGGGACTTTCCTATATTACCTATGAATAGATTTAAAAAAATCTTATTTTCTATCTTACTACTGACCTCGTTCATAGCGTTTTCACAACAGAAAAACGATAGTGTACAACGCTATAAAAAGCGTGTACTGGAAACCATAGAGGTTGATTTTTTAACCAGCTACTATACTCAAGATGGTGATAATGCCGCCGTAAGCGGCGGTTTAGGAACAGAAGAACTAACCGATGCCACAGGCACCATAATCGTATCCATTCCTCTAAACGATGATGACGTACTTACGATTGATGCAGGCGTATCTGCTTACACCTCAGCTTCTTCAAGTAATGTTGGGCCATTTGACGGGAACGGGAACGCAGACCCTTTTGTAGCTAGTTCCGGAGCATCCAGCGCAGATACTTGGGCAAATTTTACAGCATCCTATCGCCATACTTCGGAGGATAGAAACCAAATTTGGTCGGCAAACCTATCCGTAGCAGCAGAATACGATTATTTTTCTGTTGGTTTTGGGGGTGCCTATTCAAAATTATTTAATGAAAAAAATACAGAGCTAAGTATTCATGGGAGCGCTTATTTAGATACTTGGAACGCTATTTATCCCGTTGAACTAAGACCTTTTGAGCCAACTGGAAATGGATTAGCAAACGGATTCTTTTTAGACAATACGATAACTGGAAACACGAATTACAATCCGAAGTTTATCCCTTTTGAAAATGAAAATAGAAATTCCTATACCCTAGGTCTTGGGTTTTCCCAAATTCTACATAAAAAGATTCAAGGCTCACTGTCCCTAGATTTTATACAACAGCAAGGATTGCTTTCCACTCCTTTTCAACGAGTGTATTTTGTAGATGTAGCCGATTCCTTCATTGAAAACTTTCAATTGGCCGATGCCGTAGAACAACTTCCCGGTAGTCGCTTTAAAATCGCGGTCGGCGGTAGACTGAATTGGTTTTTAAACGAAATAGTTGTCCTTCGTACTTTTTACCGATACTATTCAGACAATTGGGGTATTAGCTCACATACGGCAAATTTTGAGTTGCCCATAAAACTATCGGATAAATTTACTGTTTATCCCTCTTACCGATATTACCAGCAAACAGCAGCGGATTATTTTCGCCCTTTTGAAACAGCCCTCTCTACCGAACAATTTTATACTTCCGACTACGACCTTTCTGAATATAAGGCCTACCAGCTTGGGTTAGGAGTTTCTTATACCGATATTTTTACCAAGGCCCATATCTGGAAATTTGGCTTAAAACGGATAGATTTAAAGTTTTATACGTACGACAGGGATACGGCTTTTACGTCAAACATTATAACCGCCGGTTTTAGTTTTGAGGTATATTGATTAGCAACTACTCACGTTTAGATGAGTGGCATTACCTAAACCATTCCTCTCTTCCAATAAGATGGTCCTCGTAAGAATCGGCAAAAGTTTTCTCTGTTTTATAGTTATCTGTAAGTCCCCGGTATACCATAAAAAAAATCATGCCCTGCCCAATAAGCGTTAAGTAAAACACCCCATTAAAAGGAAAATTCATAGCGGCCATAATCGTAACGGTCACTAATCCTAGAGTGGTTGAGCCCACCCAAAACATAGCTGCATTTTTCATAAATTTTAATTTCAAGATAAGGGAAAAACAAAAACTATGTATTGATGATAAATCAATTGTGTTCTTTTTAAGAGAAAGTGAGTCAATAATAAGATAGGTTTAACATATACATGGCGCTACTATCAAATCATAGGAAGCTGATGGCTCGTCCCAACAAAGATGTCACTATGTTTTAGTCCCATAATTCCCTATTGTTGAGGAAAGTTACATCAGCCTTTCAATAGCAAATAATATAATCTCTGTCGTTCATGAAATCTAGTAAATACCTAACATTCTTATTTATAAGCTCCCGGGTGTTCGTTTTTATATCTTGTGAACCTACAAGTAAAGTGTCAACCAAAAAAAAACCAACATCGTTTTTATATTGGTAGATGATCTTGGTCTCCATGATTTAAACGTAACGGGAAGTACATTTTATGAAACACCCAACGTAGATCGTATGGCGAACGAGGGTACCGTATTTACCCAAGGCTATGCCGCCAGTCGCGTTTGTAGTCCGTCACGAGCTAGTATAATGCTGGGGCAGTTTGCCGCAAGGCACCAAATTACAGATTGGATAGGTGCAAAATCCGGAATTGATTGGCGGGCCTTAAACCGAAATAATAAATTACTCCCTGCAGCATATAATCACATACTACCTCAAAAAGATACCACCTTGGCCGAAGCTTTGGCGGAACACGGTTATAAAACTTTTTTTGCAGGCAAGTGGCATTTAGGGGCTGAAGGAAGCTGGCCTACAGACCACGGTTTTGAAATAAACAAAGGTGGCTGGGACAAGGGGAGTCCAATCGGGGGTTTCTTTTCGCCATGGAAAAATCCGAATCTAGAGAATACAACCGCAGGCGAAAATCTATCCATACGCTTAGGGAATGAAACCGCCAATTTCATTGAAAAAAATAAGGATTCTACCTTTTTTGCTTACCTGTCTTTTTATGCCGTACATGGGCCCATACTAACCACGGAAGAACATTGGGCCAAATACGGTAAAAAAGCGGAAGAACAGGGCATTAAAAACTCCGGTTACGAAATGGAGCGCGTACTACCCATCCGAACGGTTCAGGATAATCCAATTTATGCTGGACTAGTCCAGCAAATGGACGATGCGGTGGGTATTGTAATGGATAAATTAAGAGCCTTAGGATTGGAGGAAAATACCATTATCGTATTTACATCGGACAATGGTGGTGTAGCTTCTGGGGATGCTTTTTCAACAACTAATTTACCTTTACGTGGCGGAAAGGGATACCAATGGGAAGGCGGTATTCGCGAACCCTATTTCATTAAAGTGCCTTGGATATCCAGCATCAAACAGGTAGGTTATCCTGTCTCAGGAACCGATTTCTACCCTACTTTATTAGATTTGGTCGGTATTCCATTAAAACCAAAACAACATATAGATGGTGTAAGCCTAAAGCCGCTTTTAGAAGGAAGCCAAATTGAAGACAGACCTTTGTTTTGGCACTATCCTCACTATGGAAATCAAGGAGGAGAACTGGCATCTATGATTCGTGAAGGAGATTGGAAACTCATCCGTTATTGGGAAAATGGCCAAAACGAACTTTATAATTTACTAACCGATCCTGAAGAACAAAATAATGTGTTGGCGCAACATACGGAGCAAGGTTCAATCATAGCCAAGAAGCTGAATACTTTTCTAACTAGTGTAAATACCAACAAACCTGAAATTGACAGTGCATACGACCCAGAATTAACCATAGAAATGCAGCAACAAAAAATCGATATCATACTTCCCCAATTAGAAGCCCAACGGAAAGAATTTCTATCCCCAGATTTTCAATCTAATTAAAGATTGGTGGGGAAGTAAAATGACAAAAGATTAAAAGAGGAATAGCATTAAACCAGTAATTCTCCCCGTATCTATCCCAAAAAAAAAGACCTGAGTTGACATCTAGTGCGATTATCAATTTGGATGAAAATAAAATATGGGTTATGTTCGTTATTACAACAGTAAATATCCCTATAAAAACATAAAAAAAATCCATGAAATCTAATAATTCTTCCATACTAAACACAGTAAATACATTACTATCAAACGAAGAGATAGACTGGCAACAGCTACTTGACAGCGTGGTTTCCGGCTTTGACTGCGCTACGGGAACACTTCATTTTTTAGATGAAAAAACCGAGTTATTACAGGTGCAAGCCCATATAGGTGTGCCAGATTTTTTACTACCCAAACTAGCTACTATTCCCGTAGGAAAAGGTATGGCTGGTATTGCTGCAGAGCGAAAAAAACCTGTTGAAATGTGCACCCTACAGACTGATAGCTCTGGTGTGGCGCGCCCTGCTGCCAAAGAGACTAAAGTAGAGGGCTCCATTGCCGCTCCTTTAATGCTAGATGAAGTTTTATATGGCGTAATAGGTATCGGAAAACAGGTGCCCTATGATTTTACAGTCGCCGAAACTCAAGAACTTATGGCTATTGGAGAAGCGATTAGTGGTGTACTTAAAAAATAGATTGCTTATTTCTCCTTTCGAGAGTTATAGCTACAAGGCTGACGAAAACTTTACCTTCAACACGCTATTAATTTGTTTTTAACGGCACTAATTTTCCCTCCATTTTAGTTGTCTCATCATTCAAACCCAAGACCTTTAAAATAGTTGGAGCGATTTGATTACTGTACAGTTGCTCAGTTTTAGCAACTTCACCTTCTGCAGAAACACCTTTTCCGAAGGCAATGAGCCAAACTTGACCTGCGCCAATTACGTTAGAACCGTGCCCTTTCCAAGTATCTAAGGGTTCGGTACCGCGACCATGGTCTGTCGTAATAAGAAATAGCGTGTTGTCTTTATAAAATGGGTCGCTTTGGGTAAGTTCCCAGAGTTCTTTTATCAATGAATCTGTATTTTGGGCAGCATTTAGGTAGGCGTCATATTCCCCATCATGTGCAAAATCATCGGTTTCCCCGTAAGCAACATAGATAAGTTCAGGGTGTGTTTTTCTAATATGCTCCACCGCGTAGTAATGAGTAAAGGCATCCAAACGCACAGTGCCCCATGGGCTAGGAACTTTAGGCTGTAATTGATTCAAGAATTTCTCACGCTCCGTTAGGTCATCGCCATCTGCTAATTCAAATCCTGCATTAACGGGAACACCTGATCGTGTTTCGTTTACGATGTACGGAAACACGTCCCAACTACCAAAAGCGGCTACTTTGCCCGCATACCTCGGGTCTTTGTTTGCTATCTCGAGAATCGTTTTATTCGGATTGGGAAACTTATCATTGCTCGTAATGCGGGTGTCATCTGCTTTTCCTGTAAGGATTTCATTGTACCCTGGGTAGCTAAACCACATAGTGTTGGTCAAGTCCATTCTACTATCCAGATTCCTATTGCCGTGTAACTGACCCTTTTCTGCCACATGACTCCATAAGAAAGGGAAAAGAACTCGTCGTCTTTCCATTGAACTGTCCTTCCAAAATTTATCTTTTAATGCGGTTGTATCGTTTACAAAGTCCGTATTTGAGATTAAAAATGAATCGGCGCCCATGAAAAGTTCCTGCCAACGTAGCCCGTCTAGGGTAATCAAAACTACTTTGGTATTGTCTGTTTGAGCGTTCAGGTGCATATTAGAGCTGAACAAGACTGCTAGTATGAAAAAAATAGGCTTCATGGTATACGGATTTAACAACCTTATAAAGGCATAAGTCGAAAGTAGGGGAATTTTGGAAGACAAAACATAGTTCGGAATTTATAAAGTAAGCTTTAAACAGAATTCATTCCTATATTATCATCTGAGGTCAAAATAAGTAACGCTATGATTGAATCCTAGCTATCAAGAAGTTTTCCGCTATACGTTTATTTGAACCCCATGGGAACACTAACGATGAACCGACGATTGAGACGCACGCTTAATTTTCAAATAAAACCTTACATTTATAAACGCGTACTAAAAATGAGTGCCTAGGACCAAATTTCAAAACAAACTGAAACCATGAAAAAAGTAGCCTTTACGATTATAGCTGTTTTAATGACTAGTACTTCCCTGTTTGCAAACATCCGTTGCGAGTCTTTGAACGACTCAGAAAATAGTTTTCTTGGTATGTGGGGTATCGATATAAAAGGTGGTGGTGTTGGCTGGTTAAATATACATGAAAAACAAGGTTTTTTAGATGGGGAACTTTTATGGATTGGCGGCAGTGTAATCCCTATTTCCGATATTTATATAGTAGATGACCACACCTTGGTAGTCACTCGTACCGATGAACAAATTCTTAAAAAAGACAGTCTTGCGACCGAACGTAAGCACATTAGGACATGGACCTTACGCATTACAAAAACAAACGATGAGATTCAAGGCACCATGAGCGGGCCTTCTTGGGACGGAACAGGAGAACAAATAAGTAATTTCAAAGGAAAACGAATGCCTCCCGTAGGTCCTAAACCAAACCTAAACAAACGTACATACGGAAAATCTATACAACTCTTTAATGGCAAGGATATGAATGATTGGCGCCCTGTTAACCGCAATCAACCAAATGGTTTTGAGGTTGTGAACGGCACCCTACGGAATGACCCCGTACAACCCGAAACAGGGGCACATCTGTATTACGGGAACCTGCGTACCGAACAAGAGTTTAATGATTTTAATCTTAAACTGGAAGTAAACGTTCCTAAAGGCAATAATAGCGGGATATATCTTAGGGGTTTATACGAAATACAAGTCATGGATTCTTACGGGCTGGCGCTTGATAGCCATAATATGGGCGCGCTCTATAGCCGTATTGCTCCGAGTGAAGGCGCAGAAAAACAGGGAGGCGAGTGGCAAACTTTAGATATCACCCTAGTGGACCGCCATGTAAGCGTTATCTTAAATGGAAAAAAAATTATAGACAACAAACCCGTAATAGGCCCTACTGGTGGGGCAATAAGCTCTGATGTATTTGCTCCAGGTCCAATTTGTTTACAGGGTGATCATGGAAATGTAGCTTATCGCAATATTGTGCTAACTCCCATATTGTAGCAAACCCAACCGTAGAATAACACGAGTCTCGAACTACAACCCTAAGAGTAGCGTTTTTAGTTCGTGATTAACTCATTTTTTAAAAATTAGACGCTTACGTCTTATGAAAGCAGCTCAAATTCATGATTTGCAAACTTTTGCAATACCTCATCAAAAGCTGCAAAAACATCGGCAGACTCATCGCTGGTCACCATTTTCATGCGATACGGTTTAAAATCTGGAATACCTTTAAAGTAATTGGTATAGTGCCTTCGAGTTTCGAAAACACCCAATTTTTCACCTTTCCAAGCTATAGACATTTGTAAATGTCTTCTGGCAGCATCTACACGTTCCTCCATTGTGGGCGGTGCTAAATGCGTTCCGGTTTCAAAAAAATGTTTCACTTCTTTAAAGAACCAAGGATAGCCAATACTCGCGCGTCCAATCATAGCGCCATCCAAGCCATATTCGTCACGCATTTTCATGGCGGCTTCAGGGGTGTCTACATCACCGTTACCAAAAACAGGAATGTGCATTCTGGGATTGTTCTTTACTTCTGCAATTGGTTTCCAATCGGCATTGCCCTTGTACATTTGAGCGCGGGTTCGGCCGTGAATTGAAATCGCTTTACAGCCCACATCCTGCAAACGTTCGGCGACCTCCACAATTCTAATAGAATCATGATCCCAACCCAAACGGGTCTTAACGGTAATCGGTAGTTTTGTATGCTCGACCATGGCCTTGGTCAAAGAAACCATTAAATCAATATCCTTTAAAATACCAGCACCAGCACCTTTGGAGACTACTTTTTTTACGGGGCAACCAAAATTAATATCAATAATATCCGGACCTGATTTTTCTACAATCTCCACAGATTGTAACATGGATTCCAAATTAGCCCCAAAAATCTGAATCCCTACGGGACGTTCTTTTTCGTAAATATCCAACTTCATAACGCTCTTTGCAGCATCGCGGATCAACCCTTCAGAAGAAATAAATTCCGTATACACAACATCTGCTCCCTGCTCCTTGCACAGGGCACGAAAAGGTGGGTCGCTCACATCTTCCATAGGTGCGAGCAATAAAGGGAATTCAGGTAATTGTATGTCGCCTATTTTGGGCATATTGGTATTCTCTTTTTTTGGCTTGCAAATTTAGGGAAAAATGATTTATAAAAGACTTAACCGTGCACCTGTCTAATTGAAAATTCGAACACAAGGTCAAAAATCAGCTTCAACTGTTCCCTAAAGGTTCATTACCTTTCAACCAAGCCAATATAAAATTTATATGCTTTTAAACTTACCTATTTTCCTTCATAAAATCTCGCTTAAAGCGTCTCGGGGTTTCGGGCTCCCTACTGCTTAGTTTATTTTTTCCGCTTTGGTCCTTGACAAGGTCAAAGGCATCATAAAGGCTTCCCAAGGGAGTGTACGCTTGGTATGTAATCGTGTCGCTATTCACCGTAATAATCTGGAACAACGGGGTAAATTCGCCCCTGAGCTCCATCCATTCCTAATCTTGCGATTCATACCTCTTTGGTCCACTTACGGAAACCGC
The DNA here is from genome assembly GCA_047650615.1 of Maribacter sp. Taxonomy (GTDB): domain Bacteria; phylum Bacteroidota; class Bacteroidia; order Flavobacteriales; family Flavobacteriaceae; genus Maribacter. The sequence goes on along the minus strand of JBLHNI010000015.1, from coordinate 5,857 downwards.
ATACACAGTTCCTGCATCCTCAAAGAGCTTCATTACATCCTCTTGATTGGTGGCAGCGCTCCTTGCATAGGTGTGTTCATGGCCCTGAAGCACTAAATCCAAACCATATTTGTTAATAAAGAGCAGCAAACTTTCACGCAATTTCTTGTTGTTCCGCCCCTTGGCCTTGGAAAAAAAGGGATAGTGCATGGTGAGGGTGGTCCATTTTTTAGTATTGTTGGCCAAAACAGAATCCAGCCATTTCACTTGTGCTATTCTGGAATCCTCATCCCTTTGCAGGCTAATGGCGTCGATAGAAACCAACTTCATGTTCTTGTAATCTATAGCATAACAGGTTTCCTTTGTAGGTCTATCGGGACCATTCAGGGGCAAGTTAAACTGTGGCTTCCACAGGACCGAAAGCTTTCCCTTGGTGTATTAGGAGCTCCCTGGAGTCATGATGCTGGGAACGGTAGCGTGTATATGCCCTTCGGCATGAAACCATTCGCCCCACTCCACATTCGCTTCACTATGGTTAATCAAATCACCAGCATGCAACATAAAATCTACGTCCGGCATCATTTTATACGATTTGCGCACTACCCGTGATCACATTGATTTTACATCGTTTTGGGCATCCCCAAAATAGATGAAGCTAAAAGGAGCATTGCCATCGGTTCCAGTAGTCTCCAGTTGAAACTGCGCGCTCCAAGTAGCATCCTCTTCAGAACCATCACCAACGCTATATATGTAAGTCGTGCCAGGCTATAGACCTTTCGCCAGGGCGGCCTGATAAGCGGCTTTGACCAAAGGTTCTTGGTCTCTGGTATTCTCGTTCTCGAAAATTTGCGTGGTAGCCTTTATACGCCCTCCAATGAAAAATCAGGGCCTTGGGTTTCCTTGGCTACCTTAACATAGCCAACGGACATTTGTTGGTCCGTGCACCAATTGACGGCAAAACTGTGTGCTAAATCTTCCGTTAGGTTCACGATGATTCTATCTGGAACTTTGGAGGGAAATATGAGTTTATAGGCCGCAACTCCAGAAAAAGAGGGATAGTGCGTATGCCCGTGTTCTTCCGAAGTTTGATTTAGACAGGATTGATCACTACAGCTACTACAAGCAAACAGAAAGGCCAACGGCACAAAAACAAACGTAATCTTCATAATGATGTAGGGATTTTATTCAAATCTAAATAAAGCTAGACACCTCCAAACACTTTGGCAACAACCATGGAGAAAATTGACCTAAACTTGATTTTTAAGCCTAGGAAAAAATCTTAGCTTTCAAGTGCAGCGCCAAATTCAAAAACAATATTAAGGATGTGAATAGAAAATATTTCTCTCTTAGCTTTTTAAATTTATCTTGCTTTTACCCTTCCTCAAAACTTTACCTCAGCTGCCACTTTCTTTCCGTCCCTATCCACAACAACTTTTGTAGTATTACCTTCTTCAAAAGCGGATAAAGCGCGCATATAACTCATCATATCCACTACCGTGCTATCCCCCAATTGAACAACGATATCACCTTTTAAAAGTCCGGCATTATATGCAGGTCTGTCTTCTGAAACACCATCAATTCGCATGCCTTCACCGTCAAAAAGGTAATCGGGCATTACGCCGAGGCCTACTTTAAAGCGTGGTACTTCCTCGCTTTCGTTCTTGGTTGTTCTAAAAGAGAGTTTTGGGTCATCATCCAGTTCGGCAATAACCTCCATAATATAATCCCCTATCATCTTCATGCCTTCATAATTCAATTTTTCCGCATCGTCAGAAGGTTTGTGGTAATCTTCATGCTGCCCTGTAAAAAAGTGTAGGGCAGGAATATTCTGTAAGTAGAAAGAGGTATGGTCACTTGGGCCCATTCCAGATTCGCCCAAGACCAATTTAAACCCAGGGTTGGTGCTATTTAATACTTGGTTCCATATAGGCGCAGTACCCGTTCCTGTGATAGAGAGGGTTTTGTCTTCTCGCAAACGACCCACCATATCCATATTAATCATGTAATTGGCTAAATCAAAATCTATCGTAGGGTTTTTACAGAAGTAATTACTTCCTAAAAGGCCCATTTCCTCGCCCGAAAACCCAATAAAAAGATAGTTGCTTCCGGTAATGGAGTCTTTCAATTTTTCAGCCAATTGAAGCATAATACCCACACCACTCGCATTATCGTCCGCCCCATTATGTACAGCTTCGCCTTCAGCATAGAGTGAACCTTCGCCACCCAAGCCTAGATGATCGTAATGCGCACCAATGATGACTGTTTTTTTAGCCTGATTATTAATATATCCAATTACGTTCGTCCCCGTAATACTGCCATCGCCTGAAACAAACTGAGCCTTGGTATGTGGGTCGGTCTTTGGTTTAAAAGTAAATGTCTGGAAGTAGGTGCCTGCATTTCCTTTTGGCAATAGCCCTATGTTTTCCATGCGTTGCTGCAGGTAGTTTGCAGCAATTAACTCTTCTGGAGTACCCGTTTCACGGCCCTGTAAGCTATCGTTAGCCAAGAAGAAAACATCCTCCTGTAGCGTTACTTTTTTAACTAATTCTTTTTTACAAGAAGTCGAAATAACAAAAATCACAAGTAAAAATGTAATTATACGAGCCATAGCCTTTATTTTTACTCAAAAATACATATCAAATGAGAATTCCTTTTGTTTTGTTCCTTCTATTTCTAGTAGGAAGCTGTAAAACGGAAACGAAACCAACGGTAGAAACCCCGAAAGAGGTAAACTCTTTAATGGCTGGCAGCGATACTCTTATCTATCCAGAAGAGAACTATTTTAAGAGTATTCGTCAAATCACGTTTGGCGGTGATAACGCCGAAGCCTATTGGAGTTGGGACGATAAACAGATGATATTTCAATCGAACAACAAAGCTTGGGGCGTGGAGTGTGATCAGATGTTTTTGATGAATATAGAAGAGAACTTTAAAGGTAAAAACCCGCCTATGGTCAGCACAGGAATGGGGCGTACCACATGCGCCTATTTTCTCCCAGATAACAAACACTATGTGTATGGTTCTACACATTTGGTAGACAAAGAATGTCCAGATGTTCCCTTGCGTAAAAATGGTAACTACGTTTGGCCGGTCTATGACTCCTTTGATATTTTTGTGGCCGACCTTGAAGGAAATATTACCGCACAATTAACCAACGAACCAGGTTATGATGCCGAAGCCACGGTGTCTCCCAAAGGCGATAAAATAGTGTTTACTTCGGATAGAAGTGGAGATTTGGAGCTCTACACGATGAATTTGGACGGGACGGATGTTAAACAAATCACGGACGAGCTTGGCTATGATGGCGGCGCCTTCTTCTCTCCTGATGGTAGTAAGTTAATTTTTAGAGCATCGCGTCCAAAAACGCCCGAAGCGATAAAAAAATATAAAAACCTCTTGGCCGAAGGACTGGTAGAGCCTACGGATATGGAGTTGTTTCTCTGTAATGCCGATGGTTCTAATCTCAAGCAATTGACATTTTTGGGCAATGCGAATTGGAGTCCGTTTTTTCATCCCTCAGGAAATAAAATTTTGTTCTCCAGTAATTTTGAGGCTGAAAAAGGTTTTCCTTTCAACCTGTATTTTATTGATATCGATGGAAAGAATTTGGAACGTGTAACCCATGGCGAAACCTTTGATGCCTTTCCTGTATTCTCAAATGACGGTAAATATTTGGCTTTTTCCAGCAACAGGAACAATGGTGGCACTAGAGATACCAATCTGTTTATTGCAGAGTGGCAAGAGGTCACGAATGATTAATACAATGTAGTAAGCTAAACCTTACTGGTTTTAGATTCTATTACGCTCCTCTACCCTTTTTCTCTTTTTGTTGTTCCTTATCTTGGTGTTTCCAAAAGAATACCTAAACCCTAGTAACAGCAGTCTATTCTCTCTTCTTACAGAAGATGAATTGTCTTGAGTAAGATATTGACGAGTGAAAAACTGATTGCTCTGATTAAAAACATCCTCAATAGCCAAAGAAATACTGGCGCTTTTGTTCCAAATGGTTTTTCTCAATGTAAATCCCAGTTCGTTAATGGAGGCCCTCCTCGAATTACCTATGATGATGGATGAAAGGTAAGTAAAACTAGCATCGGCAAACAAAGATTTGTCCTCTAAAAAAGTGACGCTTTGCGTCGTTCTAAAATAGGTTATCCAAGCCGTATTCTCCAATAATTGTCCGGTATCAAAATCCCTAAAACTATTTGCTTGGTAGTAGTAATTAAATAACATATAAGAGGACCACCTGTTCGTAAAATCTTTATTAAATATAGCATCTATCCCATAGCTCTTGTTCTCATCTAAGTTTGTGGCAATAAAACGCAATAAATTGCCTGAATTATCCTGAGAAACCTGTTGTAAGAAATCGTTAATACGGGTTTCATAAAAGGGCCTTAGGGTAAAGCTTTTGTTTAATGTATACCCAAATGATACAAAATTACTAAAGCTGGGCAAGAGATTGGGGTTGCCCTCTAATACCGTATTATTATTCTGAAAAAACTGAAACGGATTCAACCAACTATACCTTGGTCTGGTAATACGACGGTAATAATTAAGCTTAAATACATGTTTCTTTTTATGGGTGTACAATACTGAAAGTGATGGAAAAAGTTCCAAATAGTCATTATAGTTACTACGGGTATCTGTGTCCAACCTACCTTCGGTTTCGGTATATTCTGCCCTAAGCCCCATGTTAAACTTCCATGTGTCCCAGCTGTTGTTCATGCTAAGGTAAGCTGCTGAGATAGTTTCGTCGTAAACAAACTCCCCCGCTTCGGTAGGGTCAATGCCTGATTGGCTCCTGTCAAAACCCTCTTGTTCAATAGTGTTATCAGATGCAATGGAGGCATATCTAAGACCCGTTTCTATTTTGGAAGATGTGCCAAGATTGGCGGTATAATCAGCTTGAATACTAAACAGTCCTGTATTTTGAACAGATTGTGTGATAAAGTCGTTCTCTCCAATAACAGCACGGTTAACATCAATAAAATCGGTGTCAATGTCCTGTTCGAGATCATAATCATAAAAGGTATAGTGGATGTTAAAGGAAAGCTGTGAACCTTCTTTCTTTAATTTATGAACCCAATCCAAATATAGCGACGTATTGTACAATTGAAAATCCGAATCGTTTGTTGTATCAAAACCCGCATTAGAGATGCCTTGGGTGTCTGTAATATAAGTTTCGGAAGATGAAAACCTATTCGCAACAGGGGTCAAAGAGTTGATTGTAGACAAACTGAAGGTGTTTCTTTCATCGACCTTATAATCAAAAAATGCGCTTATGTTATGTTTTTTACTCTTGTCAATATTGTTTTGATCTGCTGTCCAAATTTCATTAGGCAGGTTGTTCTCAAAGAAATTGGTTATGTCTATATATCGAGTCAGGTTCTTTTTGTTCTGAAAGGAATAGGCTAGAGAGAAATCCGTTTTTTTTCCTTTAAAAAAGTGATCCGTTCCTAAGGTATGTTTAGCGAAAACGCCTTGTATGTATCTATTATATACAGAGCCATTATAGCCCGCCACCAAATTGGTCTTCATCTTTATATCTATCAGAAGACCGCCCTCGGCGCTATATTTTGCTGGAGGACTGGTAATAACCTCTATCGCTTCTACATTGCTTGCAGAACTGCCAGACAATAAGTTAATTACATCGCTTTCAGGTATATTTACCTTTCGCCCGTTAATGAGAATACCTATATTTCCTATGTTATTCACAGTCAACTGGTCGTTAACAATCACAATACCTGGAGTTCGTTTTAGTACGTCCCAAATATCACTATCAGACAAGGCTGTATTTTCAATATTAAAAACATAACGATCGGCCTTTTCTACCAATCTAGGTTTTTGGGAGGTAACCACCACTTCGTCTAGAGCCTGT
>JBLHNI010000014.1:0-20981 GCA_047650615.1 Maribacter sp. | reverse complement strand
TAATGCTACTTTCTTCTGTTGCATTCGGACAAAAAACAGAGGTTACCGGGAAGGTAACTGATGTAAATGGTCCCATCGGAGGAGCAAATATCATTGAGAAGGGTACGTCAAACGGAACTACGACAGATTTCAACGGCCTGTTTTCCTTTAATGTGACAAGTAATTCAACTTTGGTAGTTTCGTACTTAGGGTACAAAACGCAAGAAGTTCCTTTAAATGGCAGAACTACTATTAATGTTACTTTGGAAGAAGATGCTGCCCAATTGGACGAAGTCGTTGTTAAGGGTTTTGATAATGTAATAGGTCAGGCAAGGAGAAGGGCCGAATCGGTTCAATCTATACCAGAATCTGTAGTTACCTTTACTGCAAAGGATATTGAAACCAAAGGAATTACGAATGTGCAGACGTTCGCGGATCAAATTCCTAATGTGAATTTTACTACCTCACAGAATGTAGGGAATAATTTTATTACCGTAAGGGGTATTTCACAGATTAGAAATGGCGACGCTCCTATAGCTTTCGTAATAGATGGCGTCACATTACCCGATGCTAACTTGTTGAATCAAGAGTTGTTCGATGTAGCTTTAATTGAAGTGGTTAAAGGACCTCAAGGAGCACTCTATGGAAAAAATGCAATCGCGGGAGCCATTAACATAATAACCAATGAACCTAGCAACACATTTAGAAATAAATTTCAGATTGGATATGGAAATGGAAATCTACTTCAGGCACAATTGTCATCTACGGGTCCTTTAGTGAAAGACAAACTTTTTTATCGTGTTTCAGGATCATATAAAAAAGGAGACGGATTATTGAATAATGTGACTCTAGACGATGCGCCTGATTTTATAGAAGATTTAACTTTACGAGCACAATTAAAAGCAAATTTATCTCCAAATATCTCGGCAACCTTGACCGGTCAGATAATAGATACGGAGGGTGGAGCCGTTTATTATGCGTCACCTACCAATGGAGAAGCAAAAAATGCGCCAGATAATTTTAATAATTGGACTATTCAGGCAGACCAAAGAGGCGTTGGAACACTTAATAGTACATACGGAAACTTAAAAGTTGATTTTAATTTGGATAAAATGAAGTTGACTTCCTTAACAACATATAACAAGTCAGATAGAAATGCTTTTGGAGATTTGGATTTTACCCCTGCCGATGTACTAAGACAGGATCAGGATAGTAATACAAAGACTTTTAACCAAGAGATACGGTTGGGGTCTGTCTCAAACCCAAATAGTAAAGTTAATTGGGATTTAGGTGCTTTTTATCAAAACTTGGACAAAACTTTGATTACTCGGGCATCTGCCGATTTTGGTTTCTTTGCAGCGCCGTTTCAACCTACCGGTACTCAAAGTTCTCTTGCCGTCGGGGATTTTACGAATAATTATAAAACTTTCGCGGTATTTGGATTTATGGATTACAAGGTTTCCGATAGGTTGACCTTATCGGCTGGGCTTCGTTACGATAATGATAATATTAGCCAGGATAATAGGAGTGAAGGCACAAACCCAAATAGGGTCGATACACAGGTTCAACCAAAGGTGTCCGTAGCATTTAAGGCCACAGATAACATGTTAATGTATGCTAACTATGGAAAAGGTTACAGAACAGGTGGTTTTAATCAAGGACAAACGGTTCGCTACGGAACGGATTTTAGTGCGGAAACAACCGATAACTATGAGATTGGAATTAAAAACACCTATTGGGATAATCGTTTCATACTCAATTTCTCAGGATATTATATAGATTTTACCAATCAGCAATTGTACGCTCTAGTTCTGGATGGTGGAGCCGGGCAAATTCTGATAGGAAATTTTAACGTTCCTGAAAGTATATCAGTTGGTTTTGAAGCCGACATGCGATTAAGAACTACAAATTGGTTGGATATTTTGGCCAGTTATGGGGTTAGTAAGTCTAGAATCGAAAGAGGTACTTCTACAGAAAGTACCGGAACGAATGCAACAATCGATGTATCCGGGAATGCCACACCTTTAATACCTCAAGACAGTTATAGTCTAGGGCTTGAATCAAATTTTGATATTTCAGATAAAATCACGTTCAACGGAAATGTAAATTTGGAAGGCACCGGTGAAATCTATTGGCATGAAGATAATGCCGCAGTCTCATCCCGATATAGCTTGTTAAATGCTAGGATGAATTTTACCTTCGATAAGTTTACCGTAGGTATTTGGGGTACAAACCTTACGGACACAGAATATATCACGGAATTTTTTGACCAGACATTTTCTAATGGAGGTTCCGATTTGGCTTGGCTTGGACAACCAACAGCATTTGGGTTTAATCTTTCTTATAAATTTTAAGACCCTCCACATTATAAGTTTTCATTAAGTTGAGTTGAATTAGTCTTTAAGTGTTTTAATGAAATCTAATGAGCCGCTAGCCAACTCTCTGGCGGCTTTTTTACACAATCAATTTAATTAATTAAACAATGAGAGTAGCAACTGATATAGGCGGAACATTTACGGATTTGGTCTGTTTTTCGCAACAAAATGGCAAGACTGAGATTGTTACGGCCAAAACCGATACCACTCCTGGAAAATTTGAAGAGGGTATCATGAACGCAATTGAAAAAGCAAATTTGGATTTGACCCAAATAGACTTTTTCGCCCACGGAACAACAGTAGTAATCAATGCACTTACGGAACGGAAGGGAGATAAGACAGCTTTAATCACTACAAAAGGATTTCGGGATGTTCTTGAAATTGCAAGGGCGAATCGACCTGATCTTTTCAATTTTAACTTTGTAAAGCAACCTCCGTTTGTTCCAAGACATCTTCGTTTGGAAGTTGAAGAGCGTATGGATTATAAGGGTAACGTTATTACTGCTTTAAACTCATCTAATCTTCCAGAAATCATAGAAACTTTTAAAACTGAAAAAGTAGCTTCTATTGCTGTTTGTTTGCTGCATGCGTATAAGAATCCCATTCATGAACAGCGAATAGTAGAAGAAATAAAGACTTTATGGCCAGACGTAGAGGTTATTGCTTCCCATGAGGTGACCAGAGAGTGGCGCGAATATGAGCGAACTAGCTCGACTGTACTATCTGCATATGTATTGCCTACCACTAAGAAATACTTGAATAATCTTGAACAGAAAATCAGAGAAAAAGGCTTTGCGCATCAGCCATATATTATGCAATCTAATGGAGGTATAACTACTGTAAAGGATGTCAAATCCAATCCGATTACAATTGTTGAATCCGGTCCAGCGAGTGGTGTGTTTGGTGCTATTGCCCTGAGTAAAGTATTGAAAAAGAAAAATATTATTGTTCTTGATATTGGTGGTACTACTGCCAAATGTGCTTTGGTGGATAACGGACAAGTAAAAATCACTACTAATTATAAAATCGAACATTCCAGAACACAAGCTGGATACCCAATTCAAACTCCTGTCATTGATATTGTTGAAATAGGCAATGGTGGCGGAAGTATCGCTTGGGTAGATGAAGGTGGAAAAATGCATGTAGGGCCTAAAAGTGCCGGTGCCATGCCAGGCCCTGCGGCCTATGGACGTGGAGGCAAAAATTTGACTACTACAGATGCAAACTTGATTTTGGGGCGCATACACCCCGATTATTTTATGGGCGGCGAACAAAAGCCGGATTTTACAAGTGTTGATAATGCATCAAAAGGCATCTGTGAAAAGCTGGGTTACACTAAACAGGAAGTGGCTCGCGGTATTGTAAAGGTTGCTAATTCCAATATGACCAATGCCCTCAAATTAATTTCCGTGAATAAAGGTTATGACCCACGTGATTTCAGTCTGGTAGTTATTGGTGGAGGTGGCGCTATGCATGGTGTAGATTTAGCTAGAGAATTGCAAATACCTGAGGTTATTGTGCCACCGCATGCTGGGGTATTCTCAGCTTTTGGTATGTTAATGTCAGACTTAAGAAGGGACTATATTAGAACAAACGTGGTAAACTTAACGGATGAAAACAAAGCCGTAATTCAAGATGTATTTACAGAAATGAGAGGTATCGCCTTGGATAATTACAAAGAAGATAAATACACGGGAGATCAAGTGATTTTTACCCATTATGTAGATTTGAGATATTCAGGACAAGAACATTACGTGAAAGTACATCTATCAAATTTCACTAATGATACGCCTTTAGATGACATTATTGAAAAATTCCATGAGGCACATCAAAAGCAGTATACGTTTCGATTAGAGGCCAGAGTAGAGCTTGTTAATTTTCACTTGGTAGCAGAGGTTGCCGTGAACAAGCCCGATTTTCCAAAAATGGAAAAATTCGATAAAAAGCTTGAAGATGCTATTGTTGGAAAAGGCGAAATCGATTTTGACGATTTAGGAGTTCAAACAGGTACCTATTACCATCGTGATGGACTTGAACCCGAAATGACGCTTCATGGTCCAGCCGTGATTGTTGAATCCGCTACTACTACGGTACTTCCTCCCGGTTATTCACTTCGAATAGACGAACTCGGGAATTTAATCATTCAAAAAAAGAACTAAGATGGACAAGTTTACTTTAAATATTATTCAGGATGCGCTTATTGCAACTGGTGACGAAATGTTTACCACGATGCAGCGCACAAGTATGAGCCCTATTATTTATGAATCTTTGGATTATGCTGTAGGTGTGACCACGACTGATGGCGAGCTTTTAGCTCAGGGTAATGGTGTAACCGCATTTTTAGCTGCTTTGGACGGCGTGGTAAAAAGTACCATAGAAAAGTATAAGGACAATCCTTTGCAAGAAGGGGATATTGTTATAGCCAACACACCCTATGAAGGAGGGGGTACACATCTGTCCGATGTATCGGTCGTATATCCAGTTTTTTATAAGGGAACTTTAGTAGCGTATACGGTAAATAAAGCCCATTGGACAGAAATGGGCGGTACCTATCCCGGTTCGGTCTCGACAGTTTCTACTGAAATTTTTCAAGAGGGGCTACATCTTCCGTTTGTGAAAATCAAAAATAAAGGCGAATTGAACAAAGATCTAATTTCAATGATACGGGGCAATGTACGATTGCCAGATAGTACTTTGGGAGATTTGTTTGCAGGAATAGCCGCTGCAGAGGTTGGTGCTAAACGAGTTGTGAGCATTATCGAGAAATATGGTAAGTCTGCCTATGACGATGCCGTTATTTCCTTTTTGGATTATGGAGAGAAAATGAGCTTGGAAGCTTTCAAGGATATTCCAAATGGTGTATATGAAGGGGAAGGAATTATTGAAACGAACGGTTTGGGCGATGGACCTTTTCCAATAAAATGTAAGATTACGGTCTTGGACAGCGAAATGATATTTGATTTTAATGGTTCTCATCCGCAAGTAATTGGTCCAGTGAATTTATCAATTCATGGATTGGATACGGGTTGTAGAAGTATTTTTAAAGCGATTACTACACCACACTTAGAAGCAAACGGTGGGGCATTTAGACCCATGAAAGTACTTTGCGAGCCCGGTACTATTGTAAGTGCTCAATTCCCAGTCGCATTCTCTGTGTATTACGAAACCTTAATTTCATCCATAGATTTAATTTGGAAAATTTTAGCTCCAATAATTCCCGATAAACTGCCAGCTGGTCATTTAAGATCAGTATGTGCCACATTCGTTTCTGGAATTCATCCAGATACAGGAGAATTGTTCATTCAAGCAGAGCCCCTAGCCGGTGGTTGGGGAGCATCCAACGCTCACGACGGGAATAGAGGACAACTATCCTGTGGTAGTGGCGAATCATACAATATACCTATTGAGATTAGGGAAATGAGATACGGGCTTCGTGTTGGTCAGTGTGCATTTCATAATGAAGGGGGAGGGTATGGAGAATTTCAAGGTGGAAACGGGCAAGTAATGGATTATATCATTACAGGGGAAGAAGCTAGAGTTACTGGCGCATTTATGGGCGCAGAACATAAGACTTGGGGAATGAACGGCGGGTTTGATGGTTCTTATAATTATTTCGTAATCGTAAGAACCGATGGAACGGAGGAAAAACATAGTATGAGCAGCAATATTCTACTCAAAAAAGGTGATGCCATAAAAGTAGTTACCGCTACTGGAGGTGGATATGGAAATCCAAATAAGCGTCCAAAAGAACAAGTGAACTTAGATGTTAAAAATGGGTATATCACCAAAGAACAAGCTAGTGAGTTTTACAATGTCAACTAATCCAATCATGAAAAATTCAATAAAAGTAATGTACTTGAATCCAGTTGGGTTCTCCGCTTACGATTCTTTTTTTGCAGAAATGATCAAGGAAAACAAGTTTCCCGATACAGAAGTGCATGTTACCTCCTTACAATCAACTGTTGGGTTAATGAATAATTTGGAGTATAGGTCGTACAATGCTTTAATAGCTTCTGATTTATTAAGGGCAACTAGGCAAGCATCCAAAGAAGGTTTTGACGCAATGATTATTGGATGTTTTTATGACCCTTACTTATTGGATGCCCGTGAAATTTCAGGCGATATGGTTGTAGTTGGACCATGTCATTCTTCAATAGAAATCGCTTTGAAACTTTCCAATAGATTCTCGGTAATCATAGGTCAAAAAAAATGGGAACATGAAATGCATACAGCGATCAAGCAATATGGTTATGGAGAGCATTTGGTATCATTTAGATCGGTAGGTATGACCGTGCCAGAATTTCAAAAAGACCATGTTATTACGGAACAAAAACTAATGGAAGCTGGACGGTTAGCAGTAGAGCAGGATGGTGCAGAGTCATTAGTTTTAGGATGTACGTTGGAGTTTGGTTTTTTTGAAAAAATGCAAAAATCGCTGAATGTACCAGTAATTGATCCATCTATGGCTGCATTAAAGCAAGCTGAACAAGCCGCCATATTAAAAAAACAATTTGATTGGAAACCATCGAGAAAATGGAGTTGTGAACCGCCCTCCGAACATGACATCAAACAATTTGGGCTATTCTCTACGGACTATGAATTTGGAAATAGGGTCATTATAAACCAATTACAATAAACTGTGATATCATGAAGCTTAAAGAAATTACCTATCCAACAGAGAATGAACCTTACAATATCGAATTGTTGACCCAGTCAAATGCAGGAGTTAAAACAACCTTTGGTACTGTATTTCTTAAAAAAGGAATTAGAATTCCTGAATTCGGTTTTTCTAGACATCCCTTTAATGAAGTTTCTATTGTGACCAAAGGACATATAGAAATGATTGATGAAAATGATAAGGTAATTGGTGCGTTGAAGCCAGGATTTGCGGTATTTATTAATGCAGACGAACCACAAGCAGGAAATGTTTTAGAAGATACTGAACTTATTTATGTGCTAAATCAACTAGTGGGATGATTCAAATTTCAGAAGATTTTATAAAAAAAAACATCAGCTATCCTGAGTTAAGGAATGCACTAAAACTTGCTTTCCGAGAGGGAATGATTCAATGTCCTCCCAAATTGGCCTATGATTATAAAAACGGAGTCGGGTCTGAAGACAATACCCTATTGTTTATGCCGGCTTGGGACAATAAAAAATATATGGGCATAAAACTTATAACTGCTACACCGCATAATAGTATTGTGGATATTCCATATTTAAATGGACTCTATGTACTATTCAATGCAGAAAACGGTATGCCAATAGCTGCTATGGATGCCAAGTTAATAACTAATATGCGTACAGCAGCAACTTCAGTTCTTGCAACAACTTTTTTGGCAAAAGAAAACGCATCTTCAGTATTAATTTTAGGTAATGGTAGTTTGTCGCCATATTATATTTCAGCATACGCCTCTATGGAAGGAATAAAGAAGATTTATGTATGGGGGCGTAATTTTGATAAATCGAAAAAAGTAGTTGCTAGTTTAAACTTACCTAATTCGGTAGAAATTAAAGCTGTAAGTTCCTATAAAGATTTGGTTTCATCCGTAGAGATAGTGAGCTGTATTACCTCCAGTTATGTGCCACTTCTAAATATTGATGATATCTCAATTGGTCAGCATTTTGATTTAGCAGGTTCCTATACTGCGGATATGCAAGAGGTAAGCACCGATGTAGTTGCCAGGAGTTCCGTTTTCACCGACAATTATGATGTCACTTTGGAACATGCAGGAGAACTGGTAAAAGCGTTTGCGGAAGATAAACTGTCCAGAAGTGATATTAAAGGTGACTTTATAACTCTTTGTAAGGATGATTCTTCAAAGAGGCTTGCACATGATGAAATTACTTTGTGTAAATGTACAGGGATGGCTTTTGAGGATTTTGTGTTTGCTACGCTGATTTACCAGAAACATTTAGAACAGATCCGTAAGATAGGAGATGAAATAGTAATCAATTAAAATAACTTAATATGGAGTACGACCAAGACAACAAGATTAAATGGTTTGGGATCGCAAGTATCTGGTTTGGTGGTATCGTTAGCGTTCCAGCACTTTTAATAGGTAGTGCATTGATATCTTCCCTGCCATTTTCAACCGCATTATTGGCCGGATTTATTGGATTTGTATTTGTAGTCTTTTTTATGTCCTTATTAAGTATAGCAGCTGTAGATAGACAAAAGGCCATCGTACCGTTAGCTTCTAGTAGTTTTGGTCATTTAGGGGCCAATGTTGTTGTCGGTCTTGTTATCGGACTTTCTACTTTAGGCTGGTTCGCAGTTCAAAGCAATATTGCTGGAGCTTCGTTTTCGAAAATAGTAATGGAAATGTCAGGTCAGGATATTCCTGCTTGGGCATCCTCTATTTTTTGGGGAATTATAATGGTACTCACAGCGGTTTTTGGGTTCAAATATTTAAAATGGCTCAACTACATTGCTGTGCCTTCAATAATAATTCTTTTAGCATATGGCCTGTATGTTACTTTTCAGACTCATTCTTTTCAAGAAGTTCTAGATTTTCGACCTTCTGGAGAGAATGGACTTTCACTTCTTGCTGCTATCGGACTATCTATTGGTTTTATTTCTGTAGGTGGTGTTATCTCACCAGACTATAATCGTTTTGCAGCTTCTAAAAAGCATGCCATTTGGGGCTCAATAATGGGTATTATTCCCTCTGCATTATCTCTGCTTGCAATTGGTGCTATTTTGGCCGTTACTCAAGGTACATATGATATTGTTGAAATTTTTGCCTCTTTAGGTTTTCCGTTCTTTGCTATGAGTATTCTTATTTTGGCGACATGGACTTCCAATGTAATGAATGTGTACTCTTCCGGATTGGCATTTACCAACCTCTTCCAGCTTCCGGAATCCAAACGTTCAATGGTAACGCTAATGGTCGGTTTGATAGGAGTTCTTTTAGCCGCAGCAGGATTAATCGATCACTTCATGGAATTTATAACGCTTCTTACTATAACGGTCACACCAGTTGCCGGAGTAGTGATTTCTGATTATTTTTTATCCAAATCTTTTACGGAAGAAAGTATCCGATTTAATTGGAAAGGAATCGTTTCCTGGGGATTAGGGGTTACCATTATGTTATTAATGACGCACGAAATAAAATACGTACTCGGGATTTTAGGCTCGGCCATATTCTATTGGTTGTTCGAAAAATTTATCCCTCAAAAAAGCAATTTATGAAGACTATAACCTTAGATGATTTGGAGTATATCGCTATGGGCTCTACCGTATTGGGAACAGGCGGAGGCGGCGATCCTTACATTGGAAAGCTAATGACCCGCGAAGCTATTAAACAAAAAGGAGAGGTTACCCTATTGGATGCAGATGAATTGGACGATGATGCATTTGTTGTTTCTATTGCCGCTTTTGGCGCGCCTATGATCTTGTTGGAAAAATTATTCTCAGGGGATGAATTCCTAAAGGCATTTGACATGATGGAAACCTATCATGGCAAAAAGATAGATGCTATAATCCCTGCTGAAGCCGGTGGTCTAAATGGAGTAATTCCGATTGGCGTGGCAGCCAATAAAGGGGTGCCTTTAGTGAACGGAGATGGTATGGGTAGAGCTTTTCCGCGTTTAGAAATGACGACGTTTACACTACACGGTATTTCTGCTTCCCCCATGTCGCAAGCTGATGAAAAGGGTAATACTGTAATTTATAACACAATAGACAATGTTTGGGGGGAAACGCTCTTAGGTAGTGCCACTATTCAGATGGGCGGTAGTTCTGCCATTGGGGCATTTCCAATGTCGGGAAAGCAAGTGAAACAAGCTGCTGTAAAAGGAATCATAACTTTTGCCTATGAAATTGGAAAGTCAATTATAGATGCTAAGAAGAACAAAGAGAATCCTCTTGTAAAATTATTAGAGACAACCAAAGGAACAAAACTATTCCAAGGAAAAATAAGCAACATTAAAATCGCTTCCGACGGTCGATGGAACAAGGGTATTTGTGAAATTTCTGGCTTAAATGAATATAAGAAGAGCAACATGGTGTTGGATTTTCAAAATGAATTTTTAATGGCAAAGCGTGATGGAAAACCAGTTGCCATTACTCCCGATTTAATTGTATTGCTCGATGCGGAAAATGCACATCCCATTACTGCCGAAACCATGCAATATGGTACGCGTGTCGTCGTCGTCGGCATGCCTTGCAATGAACAATGGCGAACACCGGAAGGTATTATTCTGGGAGGTCCTGCAAAATTTGGATATGAAGAAATTTATGCCCCTCTAGAACAATTGGTTTAATCTCATTACGCTTATAAAGTTAAAATTATGAATTACTATAAAATAGGAATTGATGTTGGGGGCACGAATACCGATGCTGTTTTAGTCACACATAATAATACAATTCTATCAAAGACCAAACAAACAACCACGGCAGATGTTAGCACAGGAATTAAGAATGCCTTAGAAGAGGTATTGCGGCTACACCCCGTTGATTTATCTGAAATAAAGTATGTGATGTTGGGCACAACACATTGCACGAATGCATTGGTTGAAAGAAAAGAGTTGAACAAGGTCGGTGCCTTACGCTTGGCGTTACCGGCTTCCAAGGCAATTCCTACAATGACCGATTTTCCCGAAGATCTAAAAAAACTTCTTGGAAAACATTTTTATATGGTTCACGGCGGGTTTGAATATGACGGTAGAGTGCTGCACCCATTGATAGAGAAAGAAATAAAAGATTATTTACAAAAGATGAAAGGCGAGATAGACTCGCTGGCCATTACGGGTGTATTTTCCAAAATAAATAACGAGCAAGAACTTCAAGTCGCTCAATGGGCAAAAGAAGTGCTGGGAGAGCATATTAAGATTAGCTGTTCGCACCAAGTTGGAGGATTAGGGATATTGGAGCGGGAAAATGCTGCGATTATCAATGCCGCCCTTAAAAATGTTGCCGACCGCATGGTAAAGGCCTTTCAAGAAACAGTAATGACAGTAGGTATCAAAGCACAATTATTTATAGGCCAAAATGATGGCACATTGATGTCTTTGAATCAAGTAAAGGATTTTCCCGTATTGACGATTTCATCCGGACCAACAAATAGTATACGGGGTGCTGGGGCATTGTCAAAAGTCGAAAACGGAATAGTAATCGATGTAGGCGGAACGACCTCTGATGGCGGAATGCTGGTCAATTTTTTTCCACGCGAAAGCACACAAGCGGCACAGATAGGTGGTGTGCTTACAAACTTTAGAATGCCCGATGTGGTTGCCGTTGGTATTGGCGGTGGTACAATCGTTCGTTTTGAAAATGCCGAATGTACCCTAGGTCCTGATTCCGTAGGTTATCGCCTATTGGAAAAAGGCATTGCCTTTGGTGGAGACACCCTGACACTTTCCGATATTATGTTGAGCAGTGGGGAGGTTGAAATACCCAATGCTTTGGCACCGGAAGCACTTCATAAAAAGATTGAAACGCATACAAAATTGGATTATGATTTAGTTTTTGAAAAGGTAAAAGAGCAAATTCAATTAAAAATAGAGGATTTGGTGGATAAGCTAAAGACCGAAGCGAAACCTGTACCTGTAATCGCTTGTGGTGGTGGAGCTTTTTTGTTGCCGAAAAGCATCAATGGTGCATCCGAGGTGCTGTTCCCTGAAAATAGAGAAGTGGCCAATGCATTTGGCGCTTCTATCGCCCAGATAAGCGAAGAAACCGAAATTGTCATCAATACAACGCAAAAGAACGAAAAAGAAGAAATGGATTCTTTGATTGCTAACGCTAAAGAAAAGCTATTGAAAAATGGAGCGGATGCGAAAACCATCGAAATAATCATTAAAGAATCAACTCCGTTGGCCTATTTACCTGGAGCCGTTAAGTTAAAAGTAAAATTGGCTGGAGCGTTTGAAATCACGTAAAAACAGTATTAGGCTAATTTCAGAATGTACTGAATTCTTTCTCTCAGATTTCAGAGTTTTGATAAGTTCCATAAAACGACCAGTTGAAAGAACCTATTGCGTATTCACAAATTCTTTTCTCAGAGAGTCCCATTCCTGGTCTCTTTTAGTAGCTTCGATAATAAACCTTTTATGGGACTATTTTGCCAGAATATTGATAAATACAATTTTACAAGTAGAGGATAACTTCCTTCCCTACCTTCAGCACTTGTGTTTTCTTTCATTCCGCAAGCTACATTCACTCAAAAATAAGAGCTTCCAGTTCCGCCCAATATAGGTTGTGGTTATTTACTATGATACATATTTAAACAAAATCAACCACAACCAATATTTTACCCCTTGCTGATCTCCGTAATAGCTTTGGCAATTAATTTTTTGGAATCATCACGAACGCCTGAATCCTTGGCAATACCATTCCAGTCGACAATGGCACTTTTTACTTCATTGATAATTGTTTTTGGGTTTTTTACTCCGAAGGTATTTGCCAATTCCAATAGATGTTGCTCCCCAGGCGATCTACTTTCACCTGCAATCATGGTACTGTGCATACCGTGCGATGAATTTGAAAAGGTAAGGTCATAGGCCGGCGCCAATTTCCATGCTCCAATAGCATTCATAAGAAAGGAAATATTCTTGCTATGGTCGTCCCGGTTATGACTATACACATTGAAAGCAGCTAACCGAAGTATTTTTGAATATGCCGCAACATGATTTTCTAAACGAAAGGCACAGTCCATTACATTACCATAGTCTAGATTGCTGTAACGAAAATTATCATTTAGCAGCCCGCTCGCAGAATGTAAGTGCAAACGGTCATTGTGAATTCTATCAAATCTTTTAGTTGCAAAATAGGTTTTCCCTGATGGCCCCTCGAACAATTTGCATTCCGACATTTCTATACCCGCAGCTAAAGCCATTTTGTAATACGCATATTCTATTTGAGCGATGTCGCGTAAATCAGTTGACGACGGGAACTTTATTATCCAATGTTCATAGTTTTTAGGGAGTGACGAATGACCATGTATAAGGTGGTTGGTTATAGGATTGTAACCGACAAAAATCTTTGGTCTTGCGCCACCGGAAGAACCACCAAGATGGAACAGTTCTTCTATTATTTCGGAAGGTGTACCCGCCAAAACCTTATTCATCTCTTTGGAAATTTCATCCAATTCCAAAAGCTTGTCGGGATGAAATTCTGAATTTAGACTTGGTTTGTAGGTCAAGGCGCCCATGCCACCTGAACCCACATAGGCCAAACGGTCCAAGGGTGTGATTTGATTTAGAGATATTCCCTTTGATAATAATGTTCTGTCCAATAACAATCTACCCCAACCATCTGGCAGCGAATCATTGAACACTCCGAAGAGCCCATCAAAAATAGGGGTTTCAGGAGTTAAAATAGTATCGGAAAGTTTCAGTTTAAAAGGAGATAACTCCAACCCCTTTTTTATAAAAGCAGCATCGTACTTGAAAAAAATGGTTCCATTGTCGGAGACCATTTGACCAACAGGAATAGGGGTATCTTTAAAACGAAGGTAAACTTGCAGTTTTTCAATCGGTTCCATTAGCTTTTCTTTTTTGAATCAAATAATTTCTCAATATGTTTAAGATCTTTGTCAGGCTCCAGGACTTTTTCAAAATCGGGTAACCGACCTAGAACAAATACCAACTTTAAAAGTGATTCCAAGGAAACTTTCCCATTCGTTTCAAAACGTTTTAAGCTGCCTAGGGATACTCCCGAACGTTCTGCTAGTTCATTTTGTGTTAGTCCCTTCTGTTTCCGAAGTTTTTTATGTTTGTACGCTAGTTCTAAACGGACATCACTAGGAAGTTTATCAATACTGTACTTGCTCATAATATGGACAATATATTAGCTAATAATGCTATAATATACAAAAAATAGATAATATATTAGCTTTTTAATGTGTTTAGTATTTAACTATAATAATACTTCCACAGCCTCATCCAGTATTTCAACTCCAAACTCACGGACATACGCTTTTGTAGTTAGAACACTTTGATGGCCAAGTGTTTCTCCTATTATATCGATACTAATACCTTTCTCACGAAGGCACATAGCAAAACTATGACGTGCAACATAGCTAGTCATATTTTTTGTTATACCTGCTTTTTCAGCTAGGATTTTAAGAGCTTTATTGTATTGTCCCAAAATCTTTTGCTTGCGATTTTCAATTTGCATCGGAGTCAAAACATCATGCAGTAAAATTGGAAAGACATAGTTGGTGTCCCTTCTGTTTTGATCATAATAATGCAGTACTTCCCTAACCGGAGGGACTATCTTGAGGGAAAAATTACCCTGCGTTTTTGCCCGTGCATAGGTAATACGCGTCCTGGTAATATCGGACCACCTTAAACGCATCATATCGGCAAAGTTCATGCCCCTAGCGTAAAAACTAAATAGGAAATAGTTTTTGGCATTTATAAGCCGTACATCTCCATCACAATCTACAGTTTTGAATAATTCTATTTCTGCCACTGTTAAAGCATGCTTAATTCTTTTGCCCCGAAGCTTCGATATTTTGTATTTGTGAAATGGGTAGAGGTTCTGCTTTATTAAGTCTCTTCGAATGGCTAAGTTGAAAATAGTACGAATGCTTCGCATGCGTACTGCAATACCACCGTTGGAACCACCAGTGCTTCTAAGAAATACCTCGTACTTATCAAGAAAGGTCACATTGATTTCTCGCATATGTAAAACTGATTTTTTATGGAACTTTCTCAGTGAGCGAATAGTATCCCGATTATTTCTTGCGTAACCCGTTCGTCCGGATAACACTAAATCGTTAACAACAGAATCCCAAAATACAAACAAATCTATTTTGCTACGTTTTGAACCAAAGCGAAAACGCTGTTCAAATTCATTAAGGGTAAAATCTATATCGTCTATTTCAAATTCCGAGATGATGTTACGTGCTTTGATCTTAATTGAATCCAATAAGCGATTGTTTTGCATCGCATTCGGATGTCTAGTTTTAAAGCAATGCTCTTTGCTGTCCCAGTTTTCTTTTTTGACCAAAAGTCCTGTTGCCAGAATTTTCTTCTGTCGGTCTTTTAGCACTTGTAAGATGATGGAATGCTCCCCGTCCAAGTTTGTTTTAGTCTTCAGTTTTAGTTTGATACTTACCATTATTTTGCTTTTAAGGGGTGAAACATAGGTGAAACAAAGGGCACTTTTTGTGCAAACGCATGAAAACAAGTAAAAACAAAAAACCAGTGAAAACAAGGGTCTCGAGAGATTGAAGAGAAATGAAAACGAATGAAAAGACAAATAATCGCGCTGTTAATCAGAGGGTTCTTGGTTCGAGTCCAAGAGGGGGAGCAAATAAAGCCCAGTAGGTACTATGCTTACTGGGTTTTTTGTTTTTAAGATTCTTTTTTATCCAAGATTTTATCCAATACCAGCAATAGTAAACGGTTTACAGGTCTTTTTAAAGCCTAGTTTCAAACCTCTATTATAATTTACTAGGTACGTTACTGTATCGGTTTAACTTTTCCCCCTCCACAAAACTACAAACACCAGTAATTCTATTCGTAGGGGCGTTATAAGTTACCTCAACCCAAAAGTAATATAAAGAGAAAGGGTAAATTTTATAATTCCTATCTCGAATACATTCAAAACCTGCACGATTATTGTACGTTGGTTTTGTTTAAACTATTTTAAAACCGATTAACAGACCTGCGCAAACAGATATTATTGCGTAGACCACCAATATAATTTTAATGGTTTCGGTGTTTTTTTGATTATAACTTAACTGTTCTAATAGACGTTTGTTTAAGTATAATTGTTCCATTTGAATTTCTCTGTCGGTATACTCTTCTTTTGACTTTTCAAATTTTACTTGCCTTAATAGTTTTTGGTAAGGTTTAATTTCTATTTGTTTTTTTGTCATTTTATAATTGTTTTGGTACGTTACTATATCTATCCAACATTTGACCCTCAACAAAACTACTTATACCTGTAATTTTATTTGTGGGGGCGTTATAGGTTACTTCTACCAAAAAATAGGAAAGACTATAAAGAGCATGCTTTATTGTTTCCAACGTATTCAATAATTCTAGTTTATTGTTGAGTATTTTAATAAGTATTGAAAATGAGATTACTTTTTGTTTTTGCCGTTTCGAACTGCATTAAATTTATCATGTAACACCAAATCAAAAAATGAAACAGTCAAAATATTGTTAATATCAATTATCAAATCTGTATTCAATTCATCTATCCTACGAATTTCACCTTTCTTAATGAATTCTGAGTAAACTTTTAGATATTCAGAAGTAAAGACCAGTACTTTTTCTGTATCACGATATCCACTAATCGCAGGTATAATCCTGACATATCCTGAAACTGATGGAATAGGGAGTTCCTTAACCCATCCAATATAGAATTTGTCATTGTCAAGTGAAAAAAGGAGCATTTTAGAGTTGACAAATGATGATTTCATCAATAATTCAAACTCATTTCCAACGTCTTTAATGGCTTTTTGTGCCATTCGTTTTTCGTCGAAAAAAAATTTATTGCCTACAACATACTACCCTTATATCCAACCCATCCTTGATTGGATTTTCCAATTACTTTGATAAACCTATATGCCGGCTGCGTTCTTGTTTCACTAGTTCGTGGACTTGTTTCAATTGAGTTTCGGTCAAAACCACACCATATTCACTCTCAAAGGCGCTTAGTAGGGTGGAATTCGGATACATCGTAAACTCTTTAAAAAAGATACAAGCTGTAAATAGCTTTATCCTTTACTTGAACTTTCCTTTTCTGATTGACGATGTCTGTTTATCGATTATAACAGAATCTGATTAATTAACGACTGTTGTTTTTATCTCCGCTTTTTAATTTTTGGAGTTATAGGATTTCGAAAATTTTCAGGTTCATGGATGTGCTATTTTTGAAGTTAGCCCCATGTTATATAAGATACTGTGCGAATTATCTTTTGGTTCAATTGCCCTTTTTATAGTATAATTAGTATTTTTTTATGACAATCAAACTTTTTGTTCAATTATATTTGCATTAGACTAAACAATATACAATTATGGATATTCTACAAGAAGCATCAATCTTTGAAAAAGCCAAAATGAGTCATATGTCTACAAGTGATAGGGTGACGGCATCAAGGGAAGCAAAACGACTTGTACTAGCAATCAATGAGATTTACAAGAAGACAAAAGATTCATCCTTAATGGATGTTATGAAGAGGCTTACAGTCAAGAAAAAGAGAATTGATGTAAGACTGAAAGGGAGACCTGATTCAGGAATATAAGCATGCTTAAAAGCAATGATTTAAATGTTCTCGGAACGGTTTTAGAAGCTTGTTGCGAAAACCCTGCTACAGGATATTTTAGGGATGGATATTGTAGCACTATTAAAGATGATTTTGGCACTCACGTCTTGTGTGCTATACTAACTCAAGAGTTTTTAGAATTTACAAAATCTCATGGGAATGACCTCTCTACACCGATACCACACTGGAGCTTTCCAGGCTTAAAACCTGGTTCAAAATGGTGCTTGTGCATATCTCGCTGGTTGGAAGCGGAGCTTGCTGGTAAAGCGCCTTTAGTGGTTTTAGAAGCAACACATCAGAAAGCATTAGAATACACTACATTGAAATTATTACAAAAATATGAAGCAATAGTTAAATAACAATTTAGTGTCAGATTTAAAAGCATTTTTGAATTAAATCACATTCCTTTTTTCAAACATTGTACTCATTGCGGTATAATTTGATTGATAACAAATTACATAAAATAGTAAAAGATGAAAAGTTTTATTTTAAAATGGTATCCAGTTATTCTAGCATTTATCTGTTTGTTATACTCCGTAGGACTTGGAATATTTGGCATGAAAGAGGAAGCTCAATATTCAGCGCACTGGCCTGGTACAATATTACTATTTGCGTTAGCAATTAGACAAAGAAGAACATCATGAGCATTGGATTTTTTATAGTAGGAGCTGTAATATTCTCTGTATATATAGGGCTAACATTTTGGAATATTTTCTATTCAAACAAGAAACAAAGAGATGAAAACTATCCAAACAAGAAGTAAAATGTTGTTGTATATTAAAGTTTAACTGCGCAAGCTCCACTTATTGAAGCTGTCATTACATGGGCCGAATTATAGTCACCTATTCTACTCTTTCTCTTATTTTAATTTTCAATTTATTTATTAACTGTTGTATTTAGAATTAAGCATCATAATACCCTAGATTTAGAAATTTGTTTTTTAAACTCACCATTCTATCGATAAACTTTTTATTGTCCCGATAGTTTTTGTTTTTCCTAAACTGAATAAAATTTCCGTTTGAATGTATGCTAAACGTTTGTGTACTGTAGACCACTAAACGGTAATGTGGTATTATCCACGAATAACGGTCTAGCTTATTGGTAAAATGTAAGATAATTCCTTTAGGCCTTAATTCAATGTTTGCATAATTAATAGCAAATGATTCCATATTTTTAGGCTGTAGTTTTGGGCTTAATTCTTCTATTATTAACCTGCTAGACCCTATACCTCCCATTTTTAGTCTTTCAAAAAAAGAAAATGCGTTACCTACCATATTGGTGCTTTCTTTTATATAATCTTTACTTGTATAACTGGTGTCAAATAGCATATTTTATGTTTTTAAGTTATCGTTTTTAATTATTTCGGGATAATAAACATCCCACTACATTCTCAAAATATTTTTGCTACTTCTCAGTAGGTACTTCATCAAAAATTCATACTAAAAACCCTAACAGCAGATTGGATAAAAAAATCACAATGGTTATGCTGTAAATAATAGTTGAAAGGCTTAATCAAATGAATACTTGTCTATAATAGCTGTTCAACAATTAATTCCCACTTCGATGATATGAATTCTATAACCCTGTTTGTTCGTAGGGTAACGATTTACTAAGAGCTTATTTTTATTCGTAAAATTAGTAATTTTAATTATTGTTTAACAATTAATAGTAAATATTAAACAAAAATACAAATACCTTTGCAGTAGGGTCATAATTTAAACATCCGCGGCTCTTTATACGTATGAATAAAACTGCAATTATCCGTTGTGAGCACTTTAACGCAGCGCATAGACTACACAATATTAACTGGAGTGATGAAAAAAACCTTAAAGTTTTTGGCAAATGTAATAACCCAAATTATCATGGTCACAATTATGATTTAGAAGTGAAAATTATTGGATTTTGTAATCCAGAAACGGGTTATGTGATTGACACGAAGATTCTTTCCGACCTTATTAAAGACAAGGTACTTGACAGGTTTGATCATAAAAACCTAAATGTAGATGTAAAAGAATTCGAAAGTCTAAATCCAACTGTAGAAAATATAGCAATGGTGATATATCATATGCTAAAACCAGAGCTAGAAGCTAGCCTAGAGCTAAAAATAAAACTTTATGAAACAGCAAGAAACTATGTTGAATACCCTTACTAAAGATAATGCACTGGGTGGATTCTCTGAAGAAGAAATTGGTGATGATCACATTTATACGGGGTTAGAAACTCCAATGAAATCGGATGCATTTGCAATCTCAGATAAGGAAAAAAAAGAAAAAATTTCGAATTTGTTTGCTCAGATAATGGATGTTATGGGACTTGACCTAACGGATGATTCGTTAAAGGGGACACCTAATAGAGTCGCTAAAATGTATATTGAAGAAATCTTCTCCGGGCTTAATCCAGATAACAAACCTAAGATTGCATTATTTGAAAATAAATACAAGTACAATCAGATGTTGGTAGAAAAGAATATCACATTTTATTCTAATTGCGAACATCACTTCGTTCCAATCATTGGCCAAGCGCACATAGCTTACGTGTCCTCTGGAAAAGTTATTGGGCTTTCTAAAATCAACAGAATTGTTCAGTATTATGCAAAACGTCCGCAGGTACAAGAGCGATTGACTAATCAAATAGCAATGTATTTAAAATTCATATTAGAAACAGACGATATAGCCGTTATCATTGATGCGAAGCATTTATGTGTTTCTTCCCGTGGAGTAAAAGATGATGCCTCTGCAACGGTTACCTCGTACTATGGTGGCGTGTTTGATAAACCACATAAAATTGCGGAATTACAAAATTATTTAAACTAATAAATTAGTTAGTTAGTGAAAACATGTATAATTATAGGAGGAAGTAAAGGAATCGGAAATGCAATTGTCAATGAGTTAGCTGAAACCCATAAAGTAATTAATATTAGTCGGACTGCTCCGGAAATGGCACATACGATCGTGACCCACTATACATGTGATATTTTAACAGATGATTTACCGGATATAGAAGAAGTAGATGGACTAATTTATTGCCCTGGCAGTATGAATTTAAAGCCTATCTCTAGACTAAGCTTGGATGACTTTCGTAGCGATTTTGAAATTAATGTTTTGGGAGCTGTAAAATCAATACAGAAGTACTTACCCCAATTAAAGAAAGGAAAAAATCCGTCAATATTGTTATTTAGTACGGTCGCTTCTAAGTTGGGTATGCCATTTCACGCAAGTGTGGCTACATCAAAATCTGGAGTTGAGGGATTGGTTAAATCACTTGGAGCAGAACTAGCGCCAACCATTAGAGTTAATGCTATTGCTCCAACGGTAACGGATACAGAACTTGCATCTAAGTTATTGCGCAATGAAAAAATGATCACAGAACGTCATCCATTAAAAAGATTCTTAAACCC
>JBLHNI010000013.1:0-22722 GCA_047650615.1 Maribacter sp. | reverse complement strand
AGTCCGGTTACCTCTATTCCTCCGAGAATATAGCTCTTTCCATCCTCATAGGATACTTCCTGTGAGGTTGCGTGAAATGTAATAAGAAGTAAAAGGGTGGTGATTAAATGGTTCAAAGACATGAACTTGGCCATATCTTTAAGTGAGTTGTTCGCTAGTTTTTCCAAATCTTCGTTCTCTATTCTGGTAATTTTTTATGGCCTCAACCAAATGATGCTCACTAAAATCGGGCCAAAATACATTGATAAAATATAACTCCGCATAAGCAATTTGCCATAACAAGAAATTGCTAATCCGGTGTTCTCCACTAGTACGGATAAGCAAGTCTACATCGGGCAAATTGTGCGTGTAAAGATGGTTATTTATAATGGTTTCATCAATATTTTCAGGTGAAATTATATTATTTTTAACTTTGACAGCTATTGCCTTTACCGCAGATTGAAGCTCCTCACGAGACCCATAACTCAAGGCCAAAGTAAGGGTCATCCCCGTATTTGACTTGGTTTTATCCATGACCTCTTTCAACTCCTTATTCGCTTTGGAGGGTAGCGCGGAAATATTACCAATGGTATTTAAGCGTATATTGTTCTTGTTAAAATTTTTCAGTTCTTTCCTAAGTGAAGAAACCAGCAAACGCATCAAGGTTTCGATTTCTAGCTTAGGCCTGTTCCAATTTTCTGTGGAAAATGTGTAGAGGGTCAAGTATTTTATTCCAACTTTTGCACAATTCTCAACGGTAGCTTTTACAGTTTTCACCCCATTTTCATGTCCAAAAACCCTGTGCCTACCCTGCTCTTTGGCCCACCTACCATTACCATCCATAATAATAGCCAAATGGCTTGGCAGGCTATTTACTTCAATATCCTCTATTTTGCTCATGTATTGTTTTACTCAAAACAATCGGTACACAATTTTCTGCCAAAGGTATAAGTTAAGGTAACCCCTGAAAAAACGTACCAATCATCACTAAAAATATTTCCAAAACGGAACTCCTCAAAATTAGAACCTGCTGGATTACTAGCATCTAAATTATCCGTAAACGTATATCTGGCTCCAATTTCTGCCCCAAAAATAAGAAACTGATTGATACGATACTTAAAACCTACGGTCATTGGTATCGCGAATGCGCCATCTTTTTGAGAAATTTCCTGTAAAACACCTCCATTAAAATAGTTGTAATCATACCTAAAATAAGTGACTCCAGTATATAGATAAGGCGTAAAGGCGGTTCCCAACTTATGAAGATTATAGTCCACAAAATTCAGCTCCAAACCCACAGAGCCTTCCAGAACCGAATTATCTACTACATAACCTCGTTGTTGCCGTGCCGTTGTACTGGATTTGCTATCGTCTGCCGTGAACTTACCATATAGCAAGGTACCTCGCCAAGCGTAGCGCTTGCTCTTATTCCATTTAAAAATACCCCCAAATGCGATATCCGAGGGTAGAATATAGTTGGTTCTACCTACGTCACCAATAGTATTCGCACCTCCCGCAAAAATACCTACTTCATAGGTCTGGGCAGTAATCATAAAAGATGTGGAAAGAAAGAATACAAGAAGTATCTGTCTCATGCGATTATATTATTTTTTATCTAGCAGCATCATACCATAAATAATATGGTTTTTTCCTGCTCAGGTTCTCAAAAGATAAACAGTATTTAGGCGTATTTATTGTTCAAAGGAAGTCGTCAATTACGTTTATCCTCGCCCCAAAGCAATTTATTTCTAAGGGTTTTCAAAAAGCTTTCAGAAGTATATTCTATCATCTTTATGGTAAACGGTGCTTTCTTTATGGTTATTTCTTGCCCATTCTCCAAAGATGCAATCCTAGAGTCTAGCGAAACCAAATGGTTTTCCTCTCTACCGGACACCTTTAATCTAATAATGGTGTCATCTGAAATAACCAAAGGTCTTGCATTTAAGTTATGTGGCGCAATTGGCGTTAGCACTAAAGACTTTGCTGTAGGCACGATTACCGGCCCACCGCAACTAAGAGAATACCCGGTTGAACCTGTTGGTGTGGAAATAATGAGCCCATCTGCCCAATAAGAAGTTAAATATTCGTTATTAAGATGTGTTTCTACCGTAATCATAGAGGTGGTATCCTTTCTGCTAACGGTAATCTCGTTCAAGGCAAAATTAAGGTCTCCAAATTCCGCATCCAAAGCCTTTGTATTCAATTGAACAAGACTGCGCTCTACTATGGTATAGTCTCCTCGCACAAACTCGCGCACCACTTTACTTACATCTTCTTTTTTAAAGGTTGATAAAAATCCCAATCGCCCTGTATTTACACCAACAATAGGTATGCCTAGATCTTTCACGAAAGTAGTAGCCCTAAGAATAGTACCATCACCTCCAAAACTCACGAACATGTTAAAAGAACGGTCTAACCCATTACTTGGAGTAAACGTAGGGTACTCGCCATCAGCTCCAGAATTCAAATAACGTCTGTAAAAGTCGGCTTCTATAAAAACTGTAGCTGATTCTTTCTGAAGTTCACCCAATAGCTCTACTAAAAATTCAATAGCATTATCCTGATACGTTTGACCGTAGATAGCAACCTTCATACTAGACATTTAGGTATTTATCTAAATAATCCGACCGTTGCTTTAATCCCTCTAAGAATTGATCATCGCTAGTCCCTAAAAGAATATGGTAATTATAACGTCTAAAAGTCTGTACCACTTCGTTAAAATTCAATGTGCTGATTTTTATAGTAATCTGAACGACATCATTCCGGACATCGGTAATAAAGGCACCTATTAGTTTGGCATTATTACTCTCCACGATTTGTGCAATTTCGCTAAATGAATAGTCGTTTACACCTGTAGCTACAACCAATATACTACCTGGATCAGTAAAAAACGGAATACCTATGAACAAAGTTACAATATCCGTTAGGTCGTAATACCCCAATACCTCTTCTTCTGTTCCAAGCACCGGCAAAAGATTAGCCTCGTTACGTGCAAAAGTCTCAAGGACATCCATCCAATTCGTTTCCTTTCGGGCAAAAAAAGTTTCCAGATCATACCTAAAAGCATCCATCTTTGAGGTAGGATTTATAGTTTCGATATCATTTTCAGAAAAAACACCCAAAAACCTTCCCTGTTCTGTAATAGCGATATGAGAATAGGTACTTTCTTTGAAAAATTCGAGAATCTTCTCAAAGGAATCATTGACCGTAAATACCGGAATATTAGTTATTAAATGTTTTTGTATGTACATAAGCTTGATTATGATGCAAAATAGTAATTATTAACTTCAAAAGGCATGCCTAATTTGTATTTTTGCAACCACGCACAAGAAACCCGACATTATGACAAAGCTAAGTGTAAACGTTAACAAAATAGCCACTTTACGCAATTCACGCGGTGGAAATGTACCCAATGTGGTAAAAGTAGCTGAAGATATAGAACGTTTTGGTGCGGAAGGAATTACCGTGCACCCTAGACCAGACGAACGACATATTAGGCACCAAGACACTAGGGACCTTGCAAAAATGGTAACGACGGAGTTTAATGTGGAAGGAAATCCAAACCCTAAGTTCATTACGCTTGTATTACAGACAAAACCAACTCAAGTAACTCTGGTTCCCGACGCTATCGATGCCCTTACTTCGAACGCTGGATGGGACACGGTAAAACATGCTGATTTCTTAACCGATGTTGTAACTACTTTTAAAAAAGCCGGAATACGCACCTCCATTTTTGTTGACCCTATCGTTGCTATGATAGAGGGCGCAAAAGCGACAGGAGCCGATCGCATAGAGTTATACACGGAAAGCTATGCCAAAGGCTATCCAAAAGACAAAGAAAAAGCAATAGCTCCATTTATTTTAGCAGCCCTTCGAGCAAACGAACTTGGTATTGGAATAAATGCAGGCCATGACCTTAGCCTTGAAAACATAGCGTACTTTAAAGCCAACATTCCCGGGCTTTTAGAGGTCTCTATTGGCCATGCACTCATTTGCGAATCGCTTTACCTAGGCCTGGAAAACGTAGTAGCCATGTATTTAAACAAGTTAAAATGAATCTGATTCTAAATTCTAAAGTCCTAGGCAAAGGAAGGCCCTTATGTATTCTGCATGGTTTCCTAGGCATGTCAGACAATTGGAAAACACTGGGAGCTGCCTATGCCGACAAAGGATTCAACGTGCATCTAATCGACCAGCGAAACCATGGCAAGAGCTTCCATAGTACAGATTTTAATTATGATTTTTTAGCCAATGACCTCAAAATATATCTTGATACCCTCAGTATTACCAAAACTTCAATCATTGGACATTCCATGGGAGGCAAAACAGCCATGCAATTCGCATGTGACTTTCCTGAAATGACAGAGAAATTACTCGTTGCGGACATCGCTCCAAAATTCTATCCGCCACATCATCATGAAATTATTGATGCTTTGCGGTCTGTAAATCTAGCCATTATTAGCTCCAGAACGGAAGCAGACGCGGCGCTAAAAAAAAAGCTAAGCAATGCAGGTATTCGGCAGTTTCTTCTTAAGAATCTCTATTGGACCAAAGAAAAAAAACTAGCCTTTCGTTTTAATCTTCCCATACTGAGCAAGAAAATGGAAGAAGTAGGAGAAAACATCAATAGTACAGATAACTTCGAGGGGGCAACGCTTTTTTTAAGGGGAAGCAAGTCGGAATATGTAACGGAAAACGATATCGATGACATCCAAAAGCACTTTCCTAACGCCACTTTGGATACTGTTTCAAATGCGGGCCATTGGTTGCATGCAGAAAACCCTAAAGAATTTTTGGAAAAATCATTAGCGTTCTTATCTTAAATTTTAAGAACTGCCATAACCAAGTAAACATTGAACAACACCCTAGAACTTTCCTTTGGTCTAATAATTGTTTATATTTAAATACATTTTCCTTTTAGCAAAAACCAGACGAACCTAAACTGCGAAACCCTATGAAACTTATCCTAAGAACACTCTTAAGTGCCCTTGCCGTCATTCTTTTAGCCAACATTCTACCAAATGTATCTGTAGATTCTTATATTACGGCCATTATCGTGGCCATTGTACTAAGTCTCTTAAATTTCTTGGTGAAACCCATTCTTGTTATTCTAACATTGCCAGTAACCGTGTTAACTCTAGGGCTTTTCCTTCTGATTATAAATGCTGTAATTATACTCCTAGCAGACTATCTAATAGATGGTTTTAGCGTAGGAAGTATATGGTGGGCCTTGATTTTTAGCCTTCTGCTCTCCTTTTTGCAATCTATTTTATTTTCCTTGCTGAAAGAGGATAAGAAACAATGAAGTTAGAAATTAGAATTCAACGGGTTGAAAACTTGGCAAACATCCTAAAATAGCGTAGTTTTGCACCCCATTTTATTTAAGAAAAAGATACTAAGGAATGAATATTACAAAAGAGCAGATAGACGATTTAAACGCTGTTGTTAAGGTAGCTATCACAAAAGAAGATTACCAAGACAAAGTAGACACCATCCTTAAAGATTACAGGAAACAAGCAAATATTCCTGGTTTTAGAAAAGGACAGGTCCCCATGGGACTTATCAAAAAGCAATATGGCAAAGCCGTATTGGTAGACGAGGTAAACAAATTACTACAAGATAACTTGAACAAATACCTTACCGAGGAAAAGTTAGATGTACTTGGAAATCCCTTACCAAAACAACAAGACCATTTTGATTGGGACAAGGAAGAATTAGCGTTTGAATTTGAGCTAGGACTTGCTCCAGATTTTGAGGTTTCTTTACAAACCAAAAAAGCCATTACCCATTATAAGATTGTTGCCGATAAGAAAATGATCTCTGAGCAAGTAGAGCGGATACAGAAGCAATACGGAAAATTGACAAACAAGGATGTTGTTGGTAAAAATGATGAAGTTTCAGGTACATTCCTCAACGAGACCGAAGAAATAGACAACCAAACGTTGCTAGAATTGGATAAACTCAAAAGCAAAAAAGCTATTGAAGGCCTTGTTGGCAAAAAAGTCGGAGATAGTGTCACCTTAAAAACCAAAGGTCTTTTAAAAGAGGACAATCTACTTGCCAGCACCTTGGGGATTACAGCCGAAAAAGCTACAAAGTTAAATATAGAGGTAGCTTTTACCATTAGCGAAATAAACAAACGTGAGCCTGCACCTTTGAATCAGGAGCTGTTTGATAAATTATTCGGTAAAGACGATATAAAAACAGAAAAAGAATTTAGAGCTCGCATTGGTGAAGATTCTGAAAAGCAATTTGAACAACAAGCAGATCAAAAATTATTGAACGACGTAACCGAGTATTTCATTAAAAATATAAAATTTGAGCTTCCTGCCGGATTTTTAACTAAATGGATTCAAGTTACTGGAGAAAAAGAACTTTCAGAAGCGGAAGCTACTGAAGAGTACAAAAAATCGGAGAAGGGGTTGCGCTATCAACTTATAGAAGGGAAAATTATTAGTGAAAACAAACTTCAAGTACAGTTTGAAGAATTAAAGGAATTCGCTAAAGGCTTCATTAAAACCCAAATGGCACAATTTGGACAATTAGACCCTCAAGAAGAAGAGCTGGATAATATAGCAGCCCGAGTTTTAGGGAACCAAGATGAGGTCAAAAGACTTTCTGAGCAATTAATGAGCCAAAAATTATTGAACGTTTATAAAGAGAAAGCGAACCTTAAAGCAAAAGAAGTCACTTACGAAAACTTTGTCAAAGAGGTTTACGGATAGTATTCGAATGATAAATTAAGTATCTTTGCGATGCTGAAAATTATTTTTTCGGCACCTTTTTTTACCGCTTTCAGTATCAAGAAAATGCAGTCCTTAACCAATATGAGGTTGAATTTGGAGCATGGAAACGAGCAGAGGTATTTATTCAGATAAATCGAATTAAAAAATGGATTACGGAAAAGAGTTCAAAGATTACGCCATAAAACACCAAGGCATCAGCAGCACATATTATGATGGTATCATGAGTAGTATGTACCCAGTTAATATGACGCCGAATATTATCGAGGAAAGACAAATGAACGTGATTGCCATGGATGTCTATTCAAGGCTAATGATGGATCGTATTATATTCCTAGGTACTGGCATTAACGACCAAGTGGCAAACATAGTACAGGCTCAATTGTTATTTTTAGCTAGTGTCGATGCAACAAAAGATATTCAGATATATATCAACTCTCCAGGAGGAAGCGTATACGCAGGTCTTGGTATCTATGACACCATGCAGTTCATAAATCCAGATGTAGCAACCATTTGCACAGGTATGGCAGCCTCTATGGGCGCAGTACTTCTTTGCGCGGGAGAAAAAGGAAAACGCAGCGGACTGCAACATTCCAGAGTAATGATACATCAACCAATGGGCGGTGCCCAAGGCCAAGCTAGCGATATTGAAATTACGGCAAGAGAAATCCTGACCTTGAAGGATGAATTATACGAGATAATCGCAAATCATTCAGGACAAACTATTAAAAAAGTTCATGACGACAGCGACAGGGATTATTGGATGAAAGCTGATGCAGCCCTTAAGTATGGTATGATTGATGAAATTTTAGTAAGGGAAAAGAAATGATTTCGACCAAGTCTTATAAATAGAAGTAGTTGTAATAAACCAAAACCGGATAACCTCCGTTATGCTTTGGGGTCTGAGCAGTAA
The DNA here is from genome assembly GCA_047650615.1 of Maribacter sp. Taxonomy (GTDB): domain Bacteria; phylum Bacteroidota; class Bacteroidia; order Flavobacteriales; family Flavobacteriaceae; genus Maribacter. Next base: position 15,087 of record JBLHNI010000013.1, on the reverse strand, counting down.
TTATATGGCAAAAGAAAATTTAGAGTGTTCGTTCTGCGGACGAAAAAAACCGGAAACCAATTTATTGATTGCAGGTTTAGATGCGCACATCTGCGATAGATGTATAGAGCAGGCCCACGGTATTGTTGCAGAAGAATCAAAACAGACAAAGACCAACGATTTATCTTCAGAACTGGTACTAAAAAAACCACTGGAAATCAAGGATTTCTTGGACACCTTTATTATTGGACAAGAACGCACCAAAAAAGTGTTGTCAGTAGCAGTTTATAATCATTACAAAAGGTTATTGCAGCCTTCTTCTAAGGAAGATGACATAGAAATTCAGAAGAGTAATATTATTATGGTAGGCCAAACAGGGACAGGAAAAACCCTAATGGCCAAAACCATTGCAAAAATGTTGAACGTTCCCTTAGCCATTGTTGATGCAACCGTTTTAACGGAAGCAGGTTACGTTGGCGAAGATGTTGAGAGTATCTTAACCCGCTTACTGCAAGCTGCCGACTACAATTTAGAAAAAGCAGAGCGCGGAATTGTTTTTATTGATGAAATAGATAAAATAGCTCGTAAAGGCGACAACCCATCTATAACTAGGGACGTTTCTGGAGAAGGCGTACAACAAGGATTACTTAAATTACTAGAAGGTACCGTAGTAAACGTGCCACCAAAAGGAGGTCGTAAGCACCCAGATCAAAAATTTATAGAAGTAAATACGGAGAATATTTTATTTATTGCTGGTGGTGCATTTGACGGTATAGAACGTGCCATTGCCAAAAGGCTTAATATGCAAGCGGTAGGATACAATGCCTCAAAGGTAGATGACAAATTAGACGATGATAATATGTTGCAATATATTATCCCCAAAGATTTAAAAGAGTTTGGACTGATACCTGAGATTATTGGTCGCCTACCAGTATTGACTCACATGAATCCATTGGACAAGAAAACGTTGCGAGCCATATTAACGGAACCGAAAAATGCCATCATAAAGCAGTATGAAAAACTTTTTGCCATGGACGATATTTCGTTTAATATTACGGAACAAGCCTTGGACTACATTGTAGATAAAGCAATAGAATACAAACTAGGAGCAAGAGGATTAAGGTCTTTGTGCGAGGCTATTTTCACCGATGCCATGTTTGAAATGCCGAGTAATGAAGAAACGGAGTTTAAAGTAACAAAACCATACGCAGAGCAAAAACTGTCTTACGACACATTTAAAAAACTAAAAGCAGTTTCTTAAATGCAATAAAATAAGATTGTTTTAGCAACGGTACTTGAAATAACTTAAAAGAGTTAAAAATATAGTCAAATTATGAACTATATTTTTAACTCTTTTATTATAAAATTATACATGCTATAAACAACGTTTTACAAGGGTTTAGAAAACCTATCCCTCTTCTAAACAGCCTTTTTAGTTGCAGGTAGTACTACCTTGGTTACCTGTTGCAATAAATCCAAGCAAACCTTTTTAATTACTTTTTCATCTGAATATAAAGTATGACCATAATCTGGCATTACTTGCATTTTCAATCCTAACATATCTGCCCAAGTGTCTTCAGGCTTAAAGGTATCATTTGCACCGTATAACAAAGTTACCGGAATAGCTGGCTTATCATTTTTCATTCGTATTCTAGTAGACGAGACATTGTACAAAGATTTTACTGGAAGACCTTTTTTTGCTGCATTCCATACAATAGTACCACCAGTACTAAATGCAAGATAATGACAAGGCTCTTTCTCTTTCTTTAACAAATGCGCTACAGCCATATCGATGCCACCATGTACAAATGCATTATGAATATTTTCCTCGGAATTAACGGTCAAATCCAAATTAGCCAATTGCTGACTATCATAAAATGTGATATCAAAATACTGCTGTAGATACCCTAGATAAGAAGTTATCCAAAGTCCCTTTCTTGCGCCCCACATGTCTGAAACAATTACTAATCTTTCTGCCATAATGATTGTTGTATTTAGTTTTACGGTTAAGTATCGTTTATCTAAAGTCTTTCATAAACGGCAAAAACTAGTATTTATTTGTTCAGTAGGACAAAAACATCGGTATAAAACTTACAGGAGTAGAAATATAACTTTAAAATCAGCTCCGTCTCTAACGAATGACCACTGTAAAACGACAGATAGCGTTTATCTAACTACGAATAACAGAAAGATCTCAGATATTTGAAACTGAGCTTGGCTGCGACCGCATATAGCCAATCTATATAACGGTAAATATTCGGTTCTATTCTCATTACAATAACTTGAGAACCATGTAGTGTTTAGCTGTTCATCTTGAGTAACTCTTCTATATAATCTCGCTTATTGGAAAGTCTAGGTATCTTATGCTGTCCACCCAGCTTATCGTTTACCTTTAGCCAATCATAAAAAAGATTTTCTCGGGCAAGGTGCACGGTTGGCATTTTTAAAGTCGTGTTATTATATCGTTTTGCTTCATAATCTGAATTTAAAGACTTTAAAGCATTGTCCAAAAACTCGGTAAAATAAGCTAGGTCCTTAGGCGGTTTTCTAAATTCAATAACCCACTCGTGTGCTCCTTTTTCTTTTCCAGCCATAAAAATAGGTCCAGCCGTGTAATCCTTAATTTCAGCTTCCGCCTTTATACAAACAATCTTTAGCGCTTCTTCAGCATTTTCTATAATCAATTCCTCTCCAAACACATTAATATGATGTTTGGTGCGCCCAGTTACTCGTATACGATAGGGACTTTTTGAAGTAAACCGAACCGTATCCCCAATCTTGTAACGCCATAGTCCAGAGTTGGTCGTTATAATGATAGCATAGTTCTTCCCTATTTCTACTCCCCATAGCGGAAGCGCTATTGGGTCTAAGGTATCATACTCATCCATCGGAACAAATTCATAAAAAATACCATAATCTAGCATCAATAGAAGATCATCGGCATTGTTCCTATCCTGAATGGCAAAAAACCCTTCCGAAGCATTATAGATTTCGTAGTATCTAAAGTTCTTTCTGGGGAATAGTCTTTTGTACTGTTCCTTATACGGACTAAAGCTTACCCCACCATGGAAGTACACTTCCAAATTCTCCCAAACCTGAAATAAGTGCTCCTTACCTGTCTCCTCTAACATATTATTCAACAGCACCAACATCCAAGAAGGCACTCCTGCTAGACTCGTTACATTTTCTTCTACACTTTCCTTGATAATGGCCTGTAACTTCGTTTCCCATTCGCTCATTAAGGACACCTTATTACTTGGCGTGCTGCTATACTCTGCCCAAAGTGGCATATTATCTATTAGGATTGCAGAAAGGTCGCCAAAAAAGGAACCATTATCCTCATACAATTCCTTGCTTCCTCCCAGCCTTAAACTTTTCCCTGTAAATAATTGTGAGTTTTCGTTATTGTTCAAGTACAGACACAACAAATCCTTTCCCGATTTAAAATGGCAATCCTCTAAGGCCTCCGTGCTCACCGGTATAAACTTACTTTTGGCATTGGTAGTACCGCTACTTTTAGCAAATAACTTTACGGAAGTTGGCCAGAAAAGATTTTGCTCACCCTTACGGGTTCTTTCTATAATGGGTTCCATTTCCTCATAGGAAACTATAGGCACACGTTCCCTAAAAGTTTCGTAGTTATGTATACTCTCAAAATCATATTTTCGTCCGATTTCGGTATCGTCCGCTAGTTCCAAAAGTTGCAGTAACACTTCTTCTTGGACTTCCTCTGGGTATTTTAAAAATAGTTCTATCTGATGGTAGCGCTTTTTAAGCAACCAAGATGCTATGGAATTAAACAGCGGAATGGGCATTTTTAGGTATCTTTATCCGCCTAAAATAAGGTATATCCCCATCATTTTCAAATTCAAGTATCAATAACATTTTACATATGCAGTACGAAGGTGTTTTAAAAAAAATGCAGACCGAAATAGGAAATCCTATACAATATTACTTGGTTTTTGAGTCTGATTTCCTGAACCTCAACCAAATACTTAACAAAGAACTTGCGATAACCTTCATAAAACACCAGTGTTTAAATTGCGGAAACGACCGTCCTATTTTTAGACAAGGGTTTTGTAAATCCTGTTTTTTTGAAACGCCTTCTGCCGGTGATTGGATTATGCGGCCAGAACTAAGCACGGCACATTTGGACCAAGAAGACAGAGATCTTGATTATGAAAAGCGAGTGCAACTACAGCCTCACATTGTGTACCTAGCCAACTCCAGCAATGTAAAAGTAGGTGTTACACGAAAGACTCAAGTCCCCACAAGATGGATTGATCAGGGCGCTCATGAGGCTATTGAAATAGTGGAGGTACCCAATAGGTATCTTGCCGGTATTACGGAGGTTGCGCTAAAAAAGCATATTGGAGATAAAACCAATTGGCGCAAGATGCTTACCAATACTGTAGCCGATGAAAATCTTGTAGAATGGCGTAACAAATTAAAGCAGTACATACCAGAAGAGGCAAGCCAATATTTTATAGAAAACAATACGGAGACACACTTAGACTTTCCTGTTCTGCAATATCCTGAAAAAGTAAAAAGCCTTAATTTAAGCAAAATACCAAACTACCAAGGTGTTATAAAAGGCATAAAAGGACAATACCTCATCTTTGAAGATAATACGGTTTTTAATGTGAGAAGTAATGAAGGGTATTATGTGGGTATAAATATTAGTTAACGGAATCTTTTTTAGCTTCTGTTCTTTTCTTTTTCCCGAATAAACCGCCCAAGATATCCTTGGCAGCATCTTTTACGGCATCCTCTTTTTGAGCAGGTACAGTATCTGTCTTTACTGTTGTGCTATCCGCTTTTTTATTTCCACCAAGTAGGCCTCCTAAAACCTCTTTTGCACCTTTTATAAGCGGGTCCTTGGTTGCTACAGAGTCGGCTCTGGTTTTGTTACCAGACAAAATACCCCCTAACAAATCCTTGGCCTTATCCTTTCCTTTACCAATTAATTTTTGTTTTTCGATTTCAATCAATTGAGAGGTTAGATTCTTTACTCCTGATGTTAAATCTGTACTTACCTGCGGACTGTTATACATCCCCGATATGTTTGCCGTCACTGGAATGGTTAATCCTTCTAGGGAAGAATCATCGATTTTTGCCAACAAGGCGTTTATTTCCTTTCCAAGATATTTTGCAGGCACCTGAATAGAAGCCTTATAGTTCATCTTTTGATCAAAGGTGTGGTTGCCATCTACAGTAATAGCCATATCCTTGTACTTTATAGCAAACGGCTTCACAGAAACCAAACCATCTTTGAAGGAAAGGTTGGTTTTCAATTCTTTCAAATCTAAATCGTTTAGATTAATAAAACTCAAGTTACTATCCAAAGCTGAAAGTACCGGAGCACTTTCGGTATTGATTTCCTTGGCCATTAAATTAGCGAGGATATCACCGCTCAGCGATAATAAATCTGGCGTAAAATCATCGTTCAAGTTGCCAGACAATTCAATATCCGAATTAAACTTGCCTTGAAGCACTTGAGCAACGGGAGCCAACACCTTAAAAAGCGCTAAAGCTTTGAAGGTTTCACTAATCTGCAGCTGATCCATTCCCAATTTCATAGCGAATGTAGGTACCGTATTTTTGGTGGACACCTCTCCGTTAAAAGCAACTTTACCATCAAATAAGGAAGAGGTCATATTACTCAGCACAGCCGTTTCGTCCTTTACTCTAAGGCTTCCCTTTACATCCTTCAAAACAATATTATCGTAGATGACATTGTTTGCGGCTACCTTGAACGTAGCATCTAAAAACGAAGGTATTTTAATCTTTTCCGTAGCAACGGGAGGCGCGTCCTCTGTGGTGCTCTCTGGTGCTGCTTTCGATTCCGCCACCATAAAATCATTCAAATCAAAGGTATTGGACTTTAGCTGAAAGTTCCCTTCTACATTCTCATCATTGAACATATAGCCCAAAAAATTCTTGATGGTACCAGTTACGTTAAAGTCGGTCTTTCCAGTAGACCCGTCCAGCTCGTTTAAGCTTACTGTCTTTGGATTAAAGGTTACGGCAGTGGATTTTAGGACGACCGGATTTGGAATTTCGTGCGACTTGTATTCAAAATCAGTCAAAACTAATTTTCCTTCAGTTCTGGTTCTTTCATACTGCTTTTTTTCAAGCATCTCCATATCAAAAGCCGTAGTAATATCCGCATTCAAGATTCCTTTTAGACGTAAACCAACAGGAACAGGATAGGCTTTTTCCAAATTAGCCAGGTTCATTTTACCGTCCACATGGGCGTTTACCTTGGTGTTTCCCATAAGCTCCGAAATTTTCGAAGTCATATTAAAAAGGTCTTCCTCTATCTTAAAAGTAGCCTTTTTTATAGCTACCGATGTATCTTCCGTAATTCCAGTAGTATTATTAATAGCTAAATCTAAATTGATATTCGTAACTGCTTTTGGTAAGTCGGGATATTTAAAAGAAGCATTTTCCGAATTGATATTTATATTGAATTTGGGAATATGCACATCATCTACAATACCTGTAAAATTTCCAGCCAATATAAAGTTTCCGGTAGTCGTTACGTTGTCGATATTTTTAGAATATTCTTCAGGAATAACCGCCAGAAAGTTTTTGAAATCTGAGGAAGGTGTTTTAAAATTGATATCTACCTCCATGTCATCATCATTCAACTTCACAAAACCATCAAAGACCAAGGGCAGTTGATTTATTAGCGCCTCGTTCTTTAAAAAAGAGTATTTGCTTTCCTTCAAATCGATACCGATAAGGGCATCTAGACTCACTTTATTATTGTTTAGGTAGTTGGTGCTATCCATCCCAAAGCTCACCAACGCGGTGGTTTGCGTATCCAGTTCCGTCTTCTCCGAGGAAAGGTCGCCCGTTCCAGTATGATTAAAATTGGTCAACACCAGACTTATACCAGTGGCAACATCCGTATAAAAAATACGTGAATTGGTGATTTCGTAGGATTCCATGTTCAGTTTAAATCCGTCCGAAGTGATATCTGCAGGGGCAGTTTCTTTCGCACCCGTTTCCATGGCTATATCATAATTAGCGTTTTCATCGGCATCTACTATTACATTAACCAAGGCATTGTCTAAATTGAGACTTGTAATGGAAATAGCTTCATTTGGCTCATTGAACAGCTGCATGATACCCATAGTCAAAGAAACGGCTTTCGCCGAAAACAAGGTGTCACCCGCAAAAGGAGCATTATTCAGCAAGCTTACATTGTCCAAGCGTACCGCTGCGTTAGGAAAACTGCTGAATAGGCTTAAATCTGCATCCGAGAAATCTAAGGTAGCGTTTACGTTCTTGTTGACGTTGTTCCTAATAATATCTCCAATTTTTGCCTCCAAGAAGAAAGGTACTGCCACCAAAACTCCAATAATCAATAAAAACAATAGTCCAACTATTCTTATAATTTTCTTTTTCATCCTATATCTTTTTACAATCAACTTACTTATTACGTGGCTGAAACCTGAGCATCCAAATCTATTTCCTCGCCCACTTCTAAATTAAAACGCTTCCGCATTACATATACGGACAAATAGAGCAAAGGGGTGTCCAGAAAGGCTATAATAATCTTAAAAATGAATCCACTGATGACCAAGCCGGTAAACTTGTCCCAAGGAATTTCCCCGAACCAACACAATAGCGCTACTACGGTAAAGGTATCTATCCATTGTGAGGAAAAAGTAGAAAAGTTGTTTCGAAACCACAGATACTTCCCCTTTGTTATGCGTTTCCAAAAATGATAGAGCTGTATATCCACAAATTGCGCTATCAAATAGGCCATCATGGAAGCAAAAACAGCAACGATGGTATTTCCAAATACGGAGGTAAACAAGCTATCCTGAACTGGCGACCAAGGTGTGGCGGGAACTGCATTGGCCGTATACACAATAAGTAGAGAAAAGAAGGAAGCAAAAATCCCGACCACAACCAACTGGTTGGCTTTCTTTTTACCGAACATCTCCGAAATCAAATCCGTAATCAAAAAGGTTACAGGATAGGGTAAAATACCCACAGATATCTCAAAAAGAGAAGCGCCAAAAACAGTTACTTCCCCAAACGGATTCCAGTAAAAGAATTTTTGAAAAATAAGGTTAGAAACTACTAAAGAGGTAATGAAAAGTGCTCCGAGATATAAATATACCCTACGTGCTACCAAAGTATCTTTTTGCGTCATCCCTTATTTTATATTCAAAATAAAAGGCATTCTGGCTTGTACGCCTTTTTGTTTCATGCCCGATTTTAAATCTTTTAAAACTCGATAGGACTCCTCGCCTATTTCTTCAGTTATTATTTTATCCTTTAGTTGAAGGCTAGCTCCTTCTAGGTCCTCCATTAAACGTTCAAAGCCCGACTTATATTTTGGATATTTCCTGATTCCATAGGTATCAATTTCAGCTAGGTCTGCCGCAGCTGCAATAGCATCTTCTAAGCTACCCAATTCATCAATTAGACCAATGCGCTTTGCGTCTACTCCACTCCAAACCCTACCTTGCGCCAAACTATCTGCTTGGCCAACAGAAATACCACGACCTTGAGCAACCCGCTCTAAAAAAGTTGCATAGGTATCTTCTATGCTTTCCTGAACCTGATTGCGAAATGCTTCGCTCATGGGCTCAAACAAAGAATAGTCTACAGAATTGGCATTGGTGCCTACCTGCTCCGCGTTAATACCTATATCCTGGGCAAGTTCACTAATGTTTGGAACCGTTCCAAAAACACCAATAGAACCGGTAATCGTTGTAGGTTCGGCAAATATTTTGTTCGCTCCAGCCGCGATGTAATATCCGCCAGAGGCCGCTATATTACCCATGGAGACTACTACGGGTTTTACCTTTTTAGCCAGCTCTATCTCACGCCAAATAATATCGGAAGTCAAGGCACTACCGCCAGGAGAATTTACGCGCAGCACTATCGCTTTTACGTTCTTGTCATCCCTAGCCTTTATCAATGCTTTATTGATAATTCCTTGGCCAATAACATCAGGGCCCCCTTCGCCATATAAAATTTCGCCTTGTGCAAAGACAACGGCAATCTTATCAGTTCCCGTTTTTAGTTTTTTCTTATTGGAATAGGTAGCGTAATCGTCCAAAGCAATATAATTGATATCGGCACCTTCCGAAAGTGAAAGTGCGTTTGATAGTTTTTGTTCGTATTGATCAAAAAAAACAATGTCATCCAACAACCCGGATTGCGTAGCATATTTTGGTGACCTACCACCCAAAGTATCAGCAATAATATTCAAATCGGCCTCAGAAACACCTCTTCCAATAGCAATATCGGTTACCATAGAATTCCACAGCGATTGTATCAGTTCTTTTATCTGTTCCCTGTTAGCGTCGCTCATTTCGTTTTCTAAATAGGGCTCTACCGCACTCTTATATTTTCCATGACGGATAACCTCCATCTTTACGCCCGTTTTCTCCTGTAAATCCTTATAAAATAAAACCTCTGACGATAAACCTTTAAAATCCAATACCCCAACCGGGTTTATAAAGATAGAGTCCGCCACTGAGGCCAAATAATAGTCTTTTTGTGTATAAAAGTCTCCGTAGCTATAAATGAACTTCCCAGTAGACTTGAATTCCCCCAAGGCCTTTCTTATGGCTTGGGTCTGCGCCAATCCAGCCAGCATAAAATTATTGTTTAGACTGATTCCCTCGATGCGTTCGTCATCCTTGGCCACTATAATGGCATGTAGTATTTCATCTAGATCCTGTGGACTCTCAAAAATACCTGCGAATGGGTTCAGTTCATCACTACCCGTATAATCGGCGATAGGGCGTTGCAACTGTAATTCCAACACTGACTTATCCTTTACGGTTACTGCGTCCTCGTCGCCACCCAGCAAACTAATCAGGACAAAAAACATGATAAAAACGATACCAAAAGCCACCAAGCAACCAATAATGGCTGCGAGAAAATTTCTTAAAAAATTCATGAAATAGCAAGTTTAATTAGGCCACAAAGATAACCAATGTGAATTTGTTTTGTTTATTTTGCCATTATATTATGACCGCAAAAGAAACAGTATACATCTCCATAGGGAGTAATCTAGGAAACCGAAAATTTAATCTGCAAAAAGCCGTTTTTCGTATGAACGAACAGCTGGGTACGGTTACTCATCTCTCCCCCATTTATAATTCCCCATCATGGGGCTTTGATTCGGAAGATTTCCTGAATGCATGCCTAAGTCTTGAAACCGACAAAACACCAGAGACTTGTATTGAACTATTGATGCAGCTAGAGAAAAGCATGGGCAGGGAACGAATAATCGGACAAGGATACAAGAGTAGGATTATTGATTTGGATATTATATACTACGGAAGTGCTGTCATACATCAAGAAAATTTAATCATACCACACCCAAGAATGGTAGACCGCAAATTTGTACTAAAACCATTAGCGGATATTGCTCCGCAGTTTTATCATCCTACCTTAAAAAAAGATAGCAGGAACTTACTGCAACAATGCAGGGACAAAGGTAGGCTAGATAAAACTGAAGGCGAACTCTATATGAGCAGAACGGCTCTTTTTGCTAGCCTAGAGTTTATAACCATAGAGGGAAACATTGGTGCGGGCAAAACCAGCTTAGCAACAAAGATTTCCGAAGATTTTAATGCAAAATTAATTTTGGAACGTTTTGCCGAGAACCCCTTCTTACCTAGTTTTTACCAAGACCAGTCACGATACGCTTTTCCATTAGAAATGTCCTTTCTAGCAGACCGCTACCAACAGTTCTCAGACGATACCAATCAATTTGATCTATTCAAGAGCTTTATGGTTAGTGATTACGATATTTTTAAATCGCTCATTTTCGCCAAAGTAACGCTGCAAAAACAGGAATATGAACTGTATCGAAAAATCTTTAATTTCATGTACAAGGAGGTCAGAAAGCCTAAAATATACATATACCTGTACCAAACTACAGAAAAGTTGCTGGAACAAATTAAAAAAAGAGGGAGAGCGTATGAGCAGGGAATTGAGGGCGATTACTTGGAGAATATAAATAGAGGCTATATGGACTTCCTAAAAACCTACCCAAAGGAGAATCAGCTTATTATAGACGTTTCGGAATTAGATTTTGTTAACCAAGAAAAAGACTATGAATACCTTTTAGAAACCGTCGAGAACTTCGCCATCTCACAATTGAATTAACACAATCTTGTGAAAAATCTTGCACAATAGCAATGTATTTACGTAATTGCGTATCTCTTAGGAGAAAAACTAACTAACTCAAACTATACTAAAAGCCCAACTTCGGTTGGGCTTTTCTATACATTCAATTTGGCCCAAAAATCCCAAACCACAACGCCAACACTTACCGAAATATTTAAGGAATGCTTTGTCCCAAATTGCGGAATTTCCAATACTGTATCGCATGCCGCTACCACTTTTTGATCTACACCCTTAACCTCATTACCAAAAACCAATACATAGGAATTATTGGCAACGGCGGCATAGTCCTGTAATAGCACCGCACCTTCCGCCTGCTCTATGGCAATCGTTACCTTACCTTCTTTTTTTAGTTCGCCTATTAAAGTTAATGTGTCCGAAACGTATGCCCACTCCACACTATCCGTAGCACCCAATGCAGTTTTATGAATGTCTTTATGTGGCGGTATTGCCGTTATGCCGCAGAGGTATATTTTTTCGATAAGAAAAGCATCTGCCGTTCTAAATACCGAACCTATATTATTAAGGCTCCTGATATTGTCCAGCACAATACTTACCTTGGTTTTCTTTGCTTCCTTGAATTCGGATACATCCAATCTATCCAATTCTTCGTTTTTTAGCTTTCTCATTTTAATACTTTTCAACTATCGCCCTTAAATATCAACAAAAATTAGAATCCCAATAGGAATGCTATATATTCGTTATCAGTGAGCAAAAATAAGTAGATAATAAAGAAGTGACAGGCAAAGAAAAGATAAAAAAGGTAACCCCTTTGATGAAGCAATACAATACCATCAAGACTAAATATCCTGATGCGCTTTTGCTGTTTCGTGTTGGGGATTTTTACGAAACATTTGGCGCCGATGCTGTAAAAGCCTCTAAAATTCTAGGTATCATCCTTACCAATAGAAACAATGGTGGCGAACGCACTGAACTAGCTGGATTCCCCCACCACTCCCTTAATACGTATTTACCCAAACTGGTTAAAGCCGGGCACCGGGTTGCTATTTGCGACCAACTGGAAGACCCAAAACTCACAAAAACTATTGTAAAAAGAGGTGTTACGGAATTGGTAACACCGGGCGTATCCCTAAACGATGATATCCTTAGTGCAAAAAGCAATAACTTTTTATGTGCCGTACACTTTGGAAGGAAAAAATTAGGTGTTTCGTTTGTTGATATTTCAACAGGAGAATTTTTAACATCTGAAGGTAGCGAGGAGCAGATAGATAAATTATTACAAAATTTTGCGCCGAACGAAGTCCTTATTTCAAAGGCGCACAAAAAAGAATTTAACGAAGTTTTCGGATCTCAATTTCACACCTTTTATGTGGAGGATTGGGTATTCCAAGAAGATTATGCTCTAGAGAACCTTACCAATCATTTTAAGACCAAAACACTCAAAGGTTTTGGTGTAGACCACTTAACAAATGGCGTTGTAGCTGCAGGAGTAGTGTTACATTATTTATCCGAAACGCAGCACAGACAGTTGCAGCATATTAACACCCTACAACGTATTGCAGAAGACGAGTATATTTGGATGGACCGCTTCACCATCAGAAACCTGGAACTTTACCACTCTACGAACCTCAATGCAGTAACGTTATTAGATATCATAGACAAGACGATTTCTCCCATGGGCGGGAGAATGATAAAACGATGGTTGGCACTTCCGCTAAAGAACATTCAAAAGATAAAAGCCAGACACCAAGTCGTAAGCCATCTGGCCGAGAATGAAACACTGCTGGAAAAATTTCAATTAAATATTTCCCAAATGGGGGATTTGGAACGGCTAATCTCTAAAATTTCTACTGGCAAAGTCAATCCAAAAGAGGTGGTACAACTTAAAAATTCCATCGAAGCCATCATCCCTACTAAGCAATTGGCTACTGATTCGGATAACGATGCCTTGGTGCTCATTGGAGACCAACTACAATCCTGTGATCTGCTAAGCGGAAAGATTAAAGAAATGCTAAACGAGGAAGCTCCGGTAAATATTCTAAAAGGAAACGCTATCGCTGCAGGTTTTTCCGAGGAATTAGACGAGTTACGTGGCCTTGCCAACACCGGGAAGGACTATTTGAGCAAGATGTTGGCTAGGGAGACAGAAATAACTGGAATTACCTCCTTAAAAATAGCATCGAACAACGTTTTTGGCTACTATATAGAAGTACGAAATACCCATAGAGACAAAGTTCCGGAAACATGGATACGGAAACAAACTTTGGTAAATGCAGAACGTTATATTACCGAGGAACTTAAAGAATATGAGGCTAAAATACTAGGCGCCGAAGAACGTATTACAAGTTTGGAACAGCAGTTATTTTCCCAATTGATACTTTGGATGCAGGAGTATATTAGCCCTGTACAGAACAATGCACAGCTTATCGCGCAAATCGACTGTCTTTGCGGTTTTACACAATTGGCAAGGGAAAATAATTACATAGCTCCAGAGCTAAATGATTCCACCGATATCACTATCACCAATGGAAGGCATCCGGTAATCGAAAAACAATTACCCCTGGGGGAAGTCTATATAGCTAACGATGTAGTACTAGATAGGAACAAGCAGCAAATTATTATGATTACCGGTCCAAATATGAGTGGTAAGTCGGCTATATTGAGGCAAACGGCCTTGATTGTTCTTTTGGCGCAAATGGGGAGCTTTGTGCCGGCAGAAGCAGCTACTATTGGCTATGTGGATAAAATTTTTACCCGTGTAGGTGCAAGTGATAACATTTCCATGGGAGAATCTACCTTTATGGTAGAAATGAACGAAACCGCTTCGATTTTGAACAACCTCTCTGAGCGCAGCTTGGTTCTGCTTGACGAGATAGGACGAGGGACAAGTACTTACGATGGAATTTCAATCGCTTGGGCCATTTCAGAATTCTTGCATGAACATCCTGCAAGGGCAAAAACCTTGTTCGCCACCCACTACCATGAACTCAACGAAATGTCTGCCACTTTTGATCGCATTAAAAATTATAATGTATCGGTAAAAGAGCTTAAAGACAACGTGCTATTTTTAAGAAAATTGACACCAGGCGGCAGCGAACATAGCTTTGGAATACATGTTGCTAAAATGGCCGGAATGCCGCAGCAGGTGATTCAAAAGGCGAACAAAATTCTGAAGAAACTAGAAAAATCGCATTTTAGCGAAGAATTGACCGACAAACTAAAGTCCACACAAGACGAAATGCAGCTGAGCTTTTTTAATCTTGATGATCCCCTTTTAGAGGAAATAAAGGAAGAAATTCTTGATTTGGACATTAATACCCTTACTCCCGTGGAAGCTCTGATGAAGTTGAACGAAATAAAACGATTGCTCACAAAGAACAAGAAGGCAACCAGTTAGCTTTTTATATTGATGTATTCATTTTTAAAACGCCATTAAGAGTCAATTTTTAAAAGAAAATACTTTGGAATTTATAGAATTGTATTAAATTTACACTCGCATTCAATACGAATGAAGTTCTTTAAAATAACAAATACGCGAAAGTAGCTCAGGGGTAGAGCATCACCTTGCCAAGGTGGAGGTCGAGGGTTCGAATCCCTTTTTTCGCTCTAAAAAACGCTGCTTGTCAGCGTTTTTTTTGTCCATACCTTTTCAATAAGGTAAGAGGAGCTCGAGTGGTGGAATTGGTAGACACGTTGGACTTAAAATCCAATGGACATTAGTCCGTATGGGTTCAAGTCCCATCTCGAGTACATTTAAAAACCCTAACGTCTTAATCAAAAGATAGTTAGGGTTTTCTATTTTTGACAACCATTTGCCAACCACATTAATATTTCTAATTCATTTTGAAAAATCCTCAATTACTTTTAAACCTATTGACAGCAAATTTATAAGGCTAAATATTTAAGATATTTTAATTAATAATTACTTAGAATAATTCTATTTTCGTTTTTGATTTAAATCTAGTCCTAACTAGG
>JBLHNI010000012.1:0-23060 GCA_047650615.1 Maribacter sp. | reverse complement strand
CGTTCTCCAAACGGAGTTTTATGGGTATTCCGCTCTTTGGAGAATATACTTTTACACCAATACTATTTGATTCTGAAAAATCAATTGGCGCATCCAAAGTTAATGCCGTACCTGCAAAAAATTGCGCACCTTCGTTTTTTGTAGAACGAACAACAGTACCTGTTGGGTTAATACCCATCGCGAAAGGATTGGCCTCCACAGCAGAGTCTGCGCCTTCAAATCCACCAAGGCTATACGTCAATGCCGTAGATTCAAACCCTAAAGGCAAAGCAACTTCATTTGCTCCGGAATCATCTACATTTCCAGAACCTGTATTACCCCCTGTCCCCGAAGAAGGTGAATAGATTTGGATATCGTCAAAGTAATAGGTGCTTCCATCTCCCGGCGTATCCGGAATAAATTCGAAAAAGATAATTAATCTGACAAATTGGGCAGATATATCCAAATCGCTAAAATCATAGACCAACTCCTCCCATTCATTTAAAGTGGTGGTATTCATGTCTACTTCTATCCCTACCGAATTATCTTCGTTCTCCAAACGGAGTTTTATAGGTATTCCACTCTTTGGAGAATATACTTTGACACCAATACTATTTGATTCTGAAAAATCAATTGGCGCATCCAAAGTTAATGCCGTACCTGCGAAAAATTGCGCACCTTCGTTTTTTGTAGAACGAACAACAGTACCTGTTGGATTAATACCCATGGCGAAAGGATTAGCCTCCACAGCAGAGTCTGCGCCTTCAAATCCACCAAGGTTATAGGTCAATGTCGTAGATTCAAACCCTAAAGGAAAAGCAACTTCACTTGCTCCGGAATCATCTACGTTATCTGAAACCTCATCACCTTCGTTATCCATTGGAACTGAATTTTGAATAGTATCAAAATAATAAGTACTTCCATCTCCCTGTAAATCTGGAACAAATTCATAAAAAATTACAATTTTAACAAATTGCGATGATGAAAAATCAAAAGCGCTAAAATCAAAAGATAATAGCTCCCATTCATTTGTGAGGGTAGTATTGGCATCCACTTCAAATCCCACACTATTATCTTCGTTTTCAATCCTAAACCTTACAGGAATATTGGCTTTTGGCGAATATGATTGCATCTCAATCACTTGACTAACAGAAAAATCAATAGGTGTGTTAACGGTTATTGTCGTTCCTGCAAAAAATTGCGCACCTTCAGTTTTAGTCGTTCTTAGGACGGTCGCGGTGGTATTGATTCCATTTATATCTGGGTTGGCCTCTAAAGCAGAATCCGCTCCTTCAAAACCGCCAAAAACATAATTTATAGATGACGAATCGAAATTAATCGGTAATTCAACGGGGTCCGTTGCACCTAATATCGTAATTGTTTGCTCGGTTTCGGCTGTAGCAGCTCCCGCACCTCTAGCGACGATTTTCACAATATAATCCCCAGTTTCAGCATAAAGGTGCGTCGCTGTCTCGCCAGTCATAATCGTTGTCGCCTCTTCATTGTCAACATCGCCATAAAACACATCAAAAACGGTTGCATTGGTAGCTATTGGAGCCACCGAAATTTCAAACGGATTGATAGTTGAAATAGTAATATTCGCCAAAAGGTCGGTTGGTTCGGAAAATGAAATCGTAACCACACGAACTAGTTCGCTAGTAAGACCCGTAGTGCCCACCGCAACAATTCTTAAATTGAACTCGCCTTCACCATATACTTTACTTCTGGTTTCTCCTGGACTAACAGCAGTAGCAGTTTCACTTTCAACGTCTCCAAAAAACACATCAAAAGAAGATGCACCTACAGCCGTTGGTGTAATTGTTACTGTACCCGTATCATCTTGGGAAATATCAAATACTGCATTAAGATTGGTAGGAGCAGAAATATCCTGCAATGCAAAGGACACTTCTTCATTATCTACGCAGGACACCGTAAAGGCCATCACCAAAAAGAAAATCAACAAATTTTTAGTACTTCTCATCATTATTAATTTTTTACTTTATTAATATCCTGGGTTTTGTGCCCAACGGTTACCTGTTAACTCTATTTCTATTAAAGGAATTGGGAATAATTCGTGTTTACCCGTTTGAAAACCATCAATTTCCTGTTCGGCCCGTCCAGTGCGCACCAAATCGAAAAAGCGGTGTCCTTCACCAACCAATTCTACTCTTCTTTCCTGATAAATAGCTTGGGTCAAGACCTCTCCTGTTGCATCAACATTTCCTAAGGTTGCTCTATTTCGCACCCTATTCAAATAGGTTTGTGCTCTATCATCGCTAATACCTCCCCTATTCAAAGCTTCAGCAGCCATCAGTAAGACATCAGCAAAACGTATGGAACGGTAGTTGTTAGGGTTCGTTAGATTGGCATCGCCAATGTTAGCATCTCCCTGGCGCGCTATATATTTTCTATTGTAAAACCCGGTATGCTCAAAGCCCTCTACAAAAGATACTCCTGCTCCATTGTTAAAATCTTGATTTAGGATTGCCCAATCCTCAATATCTAAAATCGCAACGTCTCTTCTTAAATCTCCAACTTCAAAGGCATCGAATGCCTCCTGGGTAGGTAGATTAAAGCTAAATCCAGAGTCGAATAAGGGTCCGGAATAGTTTCGGATGCCATTAAATCCAACCGCAACATTCCCTTCACTACATTGTAAACAAGCAAATCCTGCACCTTCTTGATCGCTGTACTGCACCTCAAATACAGATTCTATATTATTTTCGTTATCGTTCTCGAATAGAGTATTGTAATCTGTTAGCAAGTCATAGGTTCCTGAATTAATAACCTCTTCTAGAACGGGTGCCGCCTCTGCAAATTTATCTTGATATAGGTACACTTTCCCAAGTAGCGCTTGCGCTGCTCCCTTTGTCGCCCGTCCAACATCTGCCGGAGTTAAGGATAGGGTAGCGGCAGCAAAAACTAAATCCTGTTCTATCTGAGCATAGACTTCACTACGCGGAGCTCTATCGATGGTGTTTTGTTCCCCAAAGTTTATTCTGCTGTCAATAGTCAAGGGAACATCTCCAAACCACTTCACCAATTCAAAATAATAGTACGCCCGCAAAAATCGTGCTTCTGCCAAGATGACGTCTTTGCCAGCAAAATCTATTTTATCCTGAAATTCCAAAATATAATTCGCTCTATAGATTCCTCCGTACATCCATCCCCAAATATCACGTAATTGCTGATTTACATTAAAGTGAATCATATCGTCTATTTCTTGAATACCTGGAGAATCAGTAGCACTCTCACCACCGGCCAATGTATTATCAGATGCTATTTCACCCAACATAACATTTAGATAGGTAGATTGAAGCAAATCATAAGCCGCTAATAAGGCGCTTTGATACTCTTCCTCAGAATTAAAGAAATTTTCAGAATCCTCATCAAAGGAATCCACATCTACAAAATCGTCAGAACAAGCTAAAACAACCATACTCGAAACCAATACAAAAAGAAATTTTTTCATAAAACCTGTGTTATTATCTTTTGTGCTCATTTCCTTAAAATTTAAAGTTTACGCCTAACAAATAGGTTCTAGGCACGGGATAGAATCCTTGATCAATTCCACCACCTATGGCATCCCCTGAGGAGGCACTAGGATCGTATCCTCTATATTTGGTAAAAGTGTAAATATTATTAGCAGATACATAAACCCGTAACTTATCTGCCCCAAACTTATCCATAACAGTAGTTGGAAACGTATAGCCTATCTGCGCATTTTGTATTCTTACAAAAGAACCATCTTCCACAAAGAAATCCGAAAACAGCGTATTCGAAGTAGCTCCAGTTGTGACTCTTGGCTCTGCCGTAGATGTTCCTTCGCCCGTCCATCTATCAATCGTGTATACCGAACGGTTCACCAATGGTTGGTTACGCTCATAGTTTCTTACAATGTCATTTCCTATGGATGCAAAGGTATAGGCTCCAAAATCAAAATTCTTATAATCGAAAGAGATGTTGAATCCCATGGTAGCATCCGGAATAGGATTCCCTATGTCTATCCTATCATCTGAGTCTATAAGCCCGTCCCCATTCTGATCTACGAATCTTAAATCTCCAGGCCCAGTATTTAATTGGGTGGCATGGGCATCAACCTCCCCTTGATTCTGAAAAAGACCATTGGTTTCTAAACCGAAAAAATATCCAATTGGCTTACCCGCCTCCATTCTAGATGGGAAATCTTGGCCTACACCAAAAGCACCACCTTGTAAGAAACCCACTCCATCGTTAACGTCCTGCACTTCGTTGTTTAAGAACGTAACATTATAATTAACCGAGAAAGACATATCATCTGAAAAGTCCGTGCTATAGCCAATAGCAAATTCAAAACCCGTATTGTCTACAATACCTGAGTTAATAAATGGTGGTTGTGTACCAGGCGCAGAAGCTCCTAATATTCCTGATACTGGAGGTTGTAATAAGAGTCCATCTGTTCTTTTTTGAAAATAATCTGCAGTAATATCCACTTTGTTATCAAAGAGGCGCATATCAACACCTATATCCAAAGTTATTTGTTCTTCCCAAGCAATAATGGAATTGGGAAGGATACCAACAGCCCGACCAAAATTTAAGTTATCATTAAAAACATACGTGCCTTCACCGTCCAAGACACCACGGAAACCATTTGCACGAATCTTATCATTTCCTATGATACCATAACTACCCCTAAATTTTAGGAAATTAATTACTTTGTTATCTGTAAGGAAATTTTCATCGGAAGCTATCCAACCAACAGAAGCAGATGGGAAATATCCGAAACGATTATCTGGTCCAAACTTGGTAGAACCATCCCGTCTAAGAACGCCAGAAAATAAATATTTTCCTTTATAATCATATTGTACTCGTGTAAAGTAGGATAATAAACGTTCGTCAAACTTTCCACTGAGCCCTGCCAAAATACGCCCGTTAATTGTTTCTTCGGCATCGGCCATATTCACCTCGGCAAAATCAACATCAGTTCCGAAAAAGCCCTGTGTGGTGCCCGAAAACTGACCTTGATTTATTAAAACTGACGTCCCAAGTAATACTTTCAACTTATGGTCTTCTCCAAAACGTTTATCGTAGGTGATAAAGTTATCGAAAGTAAAGTCTCTAAACAGGTCTTTGTTCTCAAACAATGCGGGCCTGCCAGGGTTGTTAAACACTTTCCCTGAACCGAAGAACGCGGTAGGCGTAAGTGTTCGATTACTGGTCTCTGCATAATTAAATTGAACGCTAGACTCCGCAGTAAAGTTCTCCCAAAAGTTATAATTTAAGCCTAATTTACCACTGATACGATTTACTTTAGTAGTATTGAAATTATTATCCAACTGCGCAAGGGGATTAATTACTTCGTTACCCAGCCCTTCGGCTAAGGTAAAAGCGCCATTCTGGTCTCTAACAGAAAAGGTTGGAGCATTGTTCAGCGAATTAAAAAGAACTGATCCTACCCCATTTTCATTTAAATTTCTTGTGCTGGACCCTGTATAAAGCACATTCGCAGTCAATTTTAAATTTTCAAGTAAATCGCTGTTAAAGTTAAATCTGGTCGTGTACCGTGTAAAATTTGCTCCATTTCCACCTACGATACCGTCTTGGGTTAACAAAGAAGAACCAAAAGAAAAGGTAGATTTTTCGGTACCACCGGTAATGGTTAAATTTTGGTTTACAATAGGTGCTCTTTGAAACACTTGCTCTTGCCAATCTGTGCCAGTACCTAAACGAGAAACATCTGGAAAGGGATTCGCTTGACCGCCGGCGGCAAAAGCTTCATTGGCAAGTAAAGCATATTCGGTAGCATTTAATACGGGTATCCGTCTTGAGGTTTCTTGGAAACCACCAAACGCATCATAAGAGAATTTCAATTCCGAATTCTTACGCCCTGTTTTGGTGGTTACTAAAATAACGCCATTCGCCGCTCTTACCCCATAAATACCAGCTGTTGCATCCTTTAAAACATTAATGCTTTCTATATCGCCTGGATTCAAAACACTTAAATCCTCAATTACATTACCATCTACCAAAATCAATGGTCTATTATCACCATTAGTAGATATACCTCGAATACGAATGTTGGAACCACCTCCCGGAGAACCAGATTCGGAGGTAATATTTACACCCGCAACTTGACCCTGTAGGGCTTGTTCCATTCTTGTTGGATTTAGCTTCTCTATGGTCTCAGCACCTACTATTGAGACCGCACCAGTTACTTCTTTCTTGCTCTGGGTGCCATAACCAATTACGATTACCTCATCTAACGCACTTACATCTTCTTGAAGTAGTACTTGAATATTTGTTTCATCCCCGACAATGATTTCCTTGGATACAAAGCTGATGTAAGAAAAAACAAGAATATCTCCTTTATTGACATTACTTATGGTGTAGTTTCCGTCAAAATCAGTAGAGGTGCCATTAGACGAATTTTTCACAAACACATTAACACCTGGTAACGGTTCATTAAGTGTTTGGTCTTTTACAGTACCAGAAATGGTTATGTTTTGAGCTGTAAGAGCAGAACTAAAACATACCAATAATAAAATAGTAAAGACATACTTCATTTGTTGTAATTTTTGAAATAGCAAAATAGATACATAATACTACACATCACAAAAACCTACCGCAACAAAAAACATACATCGTAAAAATAAAAGCATTTATTTATCAATTTCGTAATTACACCGAGCAAATAAACGTATTAATCAATTTTTAAAATATCTCAAAACTAGGTTTGATTTAAAGCAAAAAAATATTTGTATGGGTAATGTTGTAGTACTTACAGAAACTGTAGTAGCTATCTACAACCCCATAATATAGGTTGCAAGACTACTTTCGTGAGGGAGGTCCATTTTCTTTCGTAAACGATATCGTTTCACCTCCACGCTACGAACAGAAATATTAAGTAACGGTGCAATTTCCTTAGAAGCTAAGTTCAACCTTAGGTATGCACATAGGCGCAGGTCGTTTGGCGTAAGTTTTGGATGTGACTCCTTAATCTTTTTAAGAAAATCCTTATCGGCATTATTGAAAGCTTCTTCGAAGAACTTCCAATCATCCTCATTAGTAAGGTTTCGGTCTATAGTTTTGATGACAGATTTTATCTGGGTTGGGTTGTCAGCTTTTATTAACTGTTGTTTTATGGTATTTAGAAATTCGTTACGCTTTATGGTACTCATGGTCGAAATCGCTAATTCCCTATTTTTACTCTCAATTTCCCCTTTTAGTTTTTCATTTTTGAGTTGCGCCAGTTGCTTTTCAGTTTTTAGCTTTTTACGCTTTAACCTTCTTTTTTCATCTGCTAAAACACGTTGTTGCTTTGCAGTATAGTGCCGTTTGTACGCTCTGTGCAATACTAAAAAGAATGCCGTAACAGTAAGACAATAAAAGACCAAAGCAATGTAGGAAATATACCAAGGCCTATTAACACTAAAACTATAGCTAGCTGTATTCGTAGTAATAGTATTACCAATTTTCGCTCTTACCTCAAACACATAATCCCCATACATAAGATTATTAAAGCTTGCAATTGACTCAAAATTCCAAGTACTCCAATCTTCAAATAACCCTTGAAGCCGATATTGGTAAGATACCTCAGAATACTTTTCATATTGGGGCACTGTATAAGAAAAAGATAGAGAATTAGCTTCAAAAGCTAATTTAGAGTAGCTAGAAAGCGGCAGCAATACAGCATCTTTGAATTTTGAATGATTTGTAACAGCTGAAATTTCTATGATGTGGTTTAAACCTTTCCTTTTTTCCAAGTCCAGAGTAACAAGACCATTAGAAATACCTAATAAATATTTATCATCTGAAATCCTATTGATATTTTCAAAACCCACCACTCCTAAACTTCCCCGAAAGAAAGATGGAATAGGAATCGTAGTAATTGATAGCGCTTGAGAAAAAACTTCTGGTGAAATCATGGATAAGCCATTCTTAGTGAAATACCAAAGCTTATTTGCTCCTTTATCAGGTAGTGCAATACTGGTTATACCGCCAGCTTCATTAATTAAGAGATGATTTAAAATGGAATCAGGCTTAAAGCTAAGACTACCACTTTCTTTAGCAAAAGCTCCATTGACACTAGAATAAATGATTTGATTGTTATACTTCACCAAACTAGAGCTATAACCCATTTGGGAATGCGTTTCAATATCCTCCACTTTCCTAAAACCTTCATCAATCGATAAACTATAAAGTCCTTTGATCTCATGATTTACAAGTACCTTGTTGTTGCCTATAATTTCAAAAAAACGGGTTGAAATATCAAAACCCTCAAGTTTGTTCCTATAAGACCAATCCCCTCCTTTTTTTTCTAGAATTGAAATACCATTGTAATTACCTTGGAGAAATAAATTCGGCTGCCCTTCAATTCTTTTTATGCCCCAGGTACCTGGGAAAGTAGAAATTAAATCTGCGTTATCATCTTTTATAAGGTAAGTTCCATTGTTATGCCCACAAAGCAAATAACCATCAAAAGCATCTAAACTCCAAACCTGACCTTCGGTACCTCCTACTAATCCAAACCCATTATTTGAGCCAAACTCCCTTACAAACAATCCTTGATTTGTTCCTAAATACAATTTGTTCTGGAAAAATTTAGAAGTATACACCGAACCAAGTTGCCCACTATTGTCATTATATTCATTAAAAGGGGAATTCATATTAATAACGCCAATTCCATTATCAAGACCTAACCATAGGTTTTCATCAGCATCTTCAAAGACTGATAGAATTGTATTATTACTAAGCCCATTTCCTCTATTTATACTTCGTATTAATTCCCCGTTGAAATCTATTTGATAAGCACCATCAGAAATAGTTCCTAAGATATATGTACCATCCTTTAACTTTTCAGTAGCATATACGACAATATCGCCAAATGGTTTTAACAACCTAACTTCTCTAGTTATAAGTTTAGTGTCGACTACTTGTAAAAATTTGGCATTATCTAGAATTAGCACAAGCTTGCCTAGCTCTTCATACATCCCCACCACTTTACTATCCTCTAATGATTCAGATGCTATAGTAAGTATAGGCTCTCCATTTTCAATTCGATAAATATCCTTATTCTGATTTTGATAATATACGGTGTTATTAACTTTAAAAATCTGCGCCTTTATTGATTTAGCTTCTATCCATTTAAACTCTTTAGATTTAATATTATAGCTGTAAATTCTGTCTAAAGATTGAAAAAGAACCCAATTTCCTAAAGTGACTATATTCCAAAACTCTTCATCCTCCACCATTGGAAATTCCATTTGGCTAGAAATAGATGCGTAAGCCAATTCTCCAAAAACATTCCTTTGCCAAAAACCAAACTCCATGTATTGCCCAGTCAAAATCAAGTCACCTTTTGACTGTACGGACCTGATGATACTATTATTGGGAGAATTATATTTACGCCAACTTACGCCATCGTATTCCAAGAGGGAATGGTTGTTTGCAATGAAGATATGTTTATTCTCACCTTGTGTTATCGACCAATTTTGATTCTCACCATTGTAATCCAAAGGAGAAAAGTTCTGAATAGGAGGTAACTCTTGTGCGGAAAGACCAAGAGATAGTAATAATAGAAGAAGGATTGATTTTCGCAGCATAAATGACTTAATAATCCTGTTGCTTAGATATAGGAAAAGAAAACAACCTTAAGGCAGCTTATAACATTAGTATTTCAAATAATCTCAGCACTCAAACCTGCACTCAAAAGACCTGTACAACGTGGCTCCAAGTCTTTGTATTCTCCAGTTTTTACCGTGCATTTTCCTTTGTAGTGTACGATAAGACTGCATTGCTCGGCCTGTTCTGGTGTATGATCACAAACCGAAATCAATGTTTCAATAACATGGTCAAACGTATTCACATCATCATTAAAAACAACGATTTCATTTTGTTTTACGGTCTCCTCTTCTATTAGAAGCTCCTCTAAAATTTGTTCTTTAATGCTCATCAGTACAATTTTACTATTAACTAAAATACGTATTTTGCTGCAATCCAATTATTTTTTTCGAGATTTTTTTCGAACCTTAATCCTTCATGTTTACATTTTTGGGTAATCAATTCTAAATCCTCTTTGTAATATCCACTCAACAACAGAACGCCATTTGGATTCAAACAACCTACATATTTCCCTATATCTTCCAACAGTATGTTTCTATTGATATTCGCAATGATAACGTCGTATCGTTGTACATCTAGAAGACTAGCGTCGCCTTCATAAACGTTAATAAAATCAACACTATTGCGCTCCACGTTTTCTTTTGCATTAAGATAGCACCAGTTATCTATATCTATAGCATCTACTGGTTTAGCCCCGCGCATGGCCGCCAAAATTGCCAATACTCCTGTACCACTTCCCATATCCAACACGGACTTGGCATATAGCTGCAATTCTAAAAGATGCTGAAGCATCATGTGTGTGGTTTCGTGATGGCCAGTTCCAAAACTCATTTTTGGTTCTATCACAATATCATAGATAACGTCCTTCTTTTCATGAAAAGGAGCGCGTATCATACAAATATCATCTACCACTATGGGTTGAAAATTTTGCTCCCAAGTAGCGTTCCAGTTCTCTTGCTCTATTTCTTTTCGAACAAAGGATATTTTAAAATTGGGATTACCTAATATCCCTATAGCTTCCAAAATAGAGTCACTCCAGTCAATCTTTTGTATGTACGCTAAAACACCATGTTCTTCTTCTACAAAACTTTCAAAACCCGCAGCTCCCAATTCAGCAATGAGAATATCAGAGGCTGGTTGGGGCGGATCTACGGTGAAATTGTATTCTACGTAAACTGTGTTACTCATTTGATTAAATTAAAACATAAGAAGTACATGCTGCGGTCAACTGGTTAATCTGCTATAGATTCCAGAAAGGTCCGGAACAAAACCATTACAACTCAAATACATCTCGACTACGTTCGATATGGCAGTAAAATAAGCATTGTGACAACTCCTTTGAATTTACGAACGCTTAAATAGCTTTGATAATGGCCACAAAATCGTTTGTGACTAAAGAAGCTCCTCCAATAAGTCCGCCATCTACATCAGGCTTAGAAAAAATCTCTTCCGCATTACCTGGCTTAACACTCCCGCCATATAATATGGATACACCATTAGCTATTGCAGTACTGTACACTTCGCCTATCGTCTTTCTAATAAATGCATGCATTTCTTGAGCTTGCTCCGGAGAAGCAGTCTCACCCGTTCCTATAGCCCAAACAGGCTCATAAGCCAATATAATTTTTGACCATGCAGATGCATCTAAAGAAAATAATGCATTCCTAAGTTGACTCTCCACTAATTTAAAATGATTTCCGGATTGACGGTCTTCTAATTCCTCGCCAAAACAGAACATCACACGGATCCCTTTAGCCAAAGCAGCAACTACTTTTTTGGCCAAAATTTCATCGGTTTCACCAAAATAAGCCCTTCTCTCTGAATGTCCGATTATAGCAGTATCCACACCTATATTCAAAAGCATATCGGCTGATATTTCTCCTGTGTATGCACCACTCTCTGCAAAGTGCATGTTCTGAGCAATGACCTCTATCTTCGAAGATTCCAAACTACGAACGGCTGCGGTTAGGTTAACATAGGCTGGAGATACCATTACCTCGGCATTCGTATCTGGAAGTTTTGCGGAGAGTTCCGCTAAAAGTGTTTCCGTTTGCTCTAATGTTTTGTTCATTTTCCAGTTTCCTGCGACTATTTTACTTCTCATAATCTACTAATTTTTTTGTGATTTATAACTGTGTTCCGTTTTCTACAATATGGAACTAATCGAATATTAATTCGTCCAAATCGTTGTAATGTACTTTTTGTCTTATAGTTCCTTTCTCCAATACTAGCACTCCAGGATTAGATCTTACTATAGTCTTTAATGTAGTTTCGTCTGTAAAATAAAAGCTGAAATCAAGTCTAAACTCGGCGACTAAGTCATCAGTCTGATCAGCTCCAGAGGCCGACATTCCAATCACTCTGTAACCATTCACCAAAGCGTTGTCCGTTACTTTTTTTATTTCATTGAATACCGCTGTATTTGATTTTCTCAAATCGTACGCAACCACCATGACCAATTTAGGCTCTTGTAATAAGGAAGCTGCAAAATCCTCACCATCTTGCTCTATCGTAAAATCATGCACAGGAGGTTCGTAGCCCTTTTGAATCTCGGTGGTTTCTACACCAATAAATTCTCCATCAACAGTTGGATAATCACCCTTGGTTACTATAATCTTTTGCGTACCACCTACTTTAAACTCCCATGCATAATCGTAAATAGCCTTAGGTGCACCTTCTGGCACTCCCATACCATCCTCAATATTTTTCCCAATTTCGTAAGGCCTAAAATCAATAACCGGTAAATGGTTTAGCACATGATAAGCATATGCCACACAAACAACTAAGGACAAAGCCATAAGAACCTTTTTGACTGATGGTGCGAAAAGCGGGGTCACATACTTTCTGCCAAAAAATAGGATTAATATAAGCACCAATAATACAATATCCTTCGTGAAAGATTCCCATGGCGTTAGTTTTATCGCATCCCCGAAACAACCACAATCCGTAACTTTGTTAAAATAGGCAGAATAAAAGGTTAAGAATGTAAAGAAAACAATCATCCCCAATAAGCTCCAGAGTGTAAATTTCACCTTATATCCAATAAGTAACATTACCCCAAGAAGTACTTCAAAAATAACTACCAATATAGATATGGCCAAGGCATACGGAATAAAAATGGACAAATCTAAAACGCTAGGACTAAAATATTCTTCTAGCTTAAAGGAGAAACCAACGGGGTCATTTAATTTAATAAAACCACTGACAATAAAAAGCAACCCAACAAAAACCCTAACCAATCCTATAATGTATCTCATAGCTCTATTCAATTTTGTTTGCCAACCCCAAATGTATCAAAGCGAATACCGCATAATTGATCATATCTTGATAATTAGCGTCAATACCCTCGCTCACCAAAGTCTTGCCCTTATTATCCTCAATAGTCTTTACCCTTAATAATTTTTGCAGAATTAAATCTGTTAAAGAACTCACGCGCATATCGCGCCATGCTTCTCCATAATCATGATTTTTATTTAGCATTAACTCTTTTGTTGCTGTACTATGTTTTTCATAAAGCGCAATGGCTTTTCCGTGTTCTAAATCGGGCTGGTCTACCACCCCAAGTTCCAACTGAATCAAGGCCATCATAGAATAATTTACGATTCCTATAAATTCTGATTTTTCATCTTCATCAATTTTACGAACCTCGTTTTCTTGCAGCCCTCTAATACGTTGGGCCTTTATGAAAATTTGGTCTGTTAACGACGGTAAGCGCAGAATACGCCAAGCACAGCCATAATCCAACATTTTCTTTTCATATAAATCGCGACAAATTTTAATGACCGTATCGTATTGTTCCGCTGTAGCTTGCATGTACTTCTTGTAATTTGTGTAAATTTCGCTTAAAATTTTGTAACCGTCAAGACCCTCGGTTTAAACTTCGGTTACACCCATAGCTAAAATTCAGTATATACATGACGATTAACTGCAAAGGAGAGCTCATTGATTTAAAAACACCCAAAGTAATGGGGATTTTAAACGTTACTCCAGATTCATTTTTCGATGGCGGTAGCTTTAAGGATGAGAAAAATGCGCTAAAACAGGTTGAAAAAATGATGCTAGAAGGCGCCTGTTTTATAGACATCGGTGCATACAGCTCAAAACCTGGGGCTGATGAAGTCTCTGAAGCATTAGAATTAAAGCGCATAATGCCCATCGTTGAACTGGTACTGAAATATTTTCCAGAGGTACTCTTGTCTATTGACACTTTTAGGGGAACCGTTGCAAGAGAATGCGTTGAACGCGGAGCGGTAATCGTAAATGATATTTCCGCAGGCCTTAGAGATGAAACCTTATTAGACACCATAGCGAATTTACAGGTGCCATACATTATGATGCATATGCGCGGCACACCAAAAACGATGCAACAACAGACAGTTTACCAACACCTTATGCAGGATATCTTGCTTTTCTTTTCGCAAAGACTTGCTGTGGCCAGGGAGAAAGGCATACACGATGTCATTATTGACCCCGGTTTTGGTTTTGCAAAGACCTTGGAACAGAACTATCAACTCCTACAACAACTGGAAGCCCTAAAAGTTACTGACCTACCTATACTGGTTGGGATTAGCAGGAAATCTATGATTTACAAACTCTTGAAAAGCAATCCGAAAAATGCCCTTAACGGAACCACCGCATTACACATGGTAGCCTTGACCAAAGGAGCCAATATCTTACGGGTGCATGACGTTAAAGAAGCTGTAGAATGCGTAAAACTCCATAAGCAACTTACATCTTAAAAGCTTACTCCATTTTTGTACCTCAAATTTTATTAATTTTACAAAAACGGCATTCCTTGGATTTTTTGAATTTTATCGATTTTAAGATTACGGATATCCTGGATATTGTCCTGGTGGCCGTACTACTCTACTACATTTACAAACTAGTCCGTGGCTCGGTAGCTATTAATATTTTTATTGGTATTGTTATTGTTTGGGCCTTCTGGAAGTTGACAGAGCTTTTGGGAATGGAAATGATAAGCAGCATTGTAGGTGCCTTTATGCAGGTAGGCCTTATTGCCTTAATTATCGTTTTTCAACAGGAAATACGAAAGTTCCTTTTAATGATTGGCTCTACCAACTTCGCCAACAAACGTAACTTCATTAAACATTTTAAATTTTTGAGACAAGAGGGTAATACTACTACTGTTGACGTAGATGCCATCTTAAACGCCTGTGAGAAAATGTCTAGTTCCAAAACTGGGGCTATTTTGGTATTGGAACGGAACAACTCCTTGGATTTTATAAAAAGTTCAGGGGACCGCATGAACATAGAAATAACCCAGCCCATCATCGAAAGTATTTTTTACAAAAACAGTCCCTTACACGATGGAGCTGCTGTAATCGTTGATAATTATATCGTTGCTACAAGGGTCATTTTACCCGTATCCAATGAACGTAATATTCCTTTACGCTTTGGATTGAGACATAGAGCCGCTGTTGGGATAACCGAAAAAACAGATGCACTGAGCATTGTTGTAAGTGAGGAAACCGGATTAATCTCCTATATAAAAAACGGAGAATTCGTGTTGTACGATTCTATTTCCCAATTAGGCACTATGCTTAAACAAGATTTAGTGTAGGATAACAATAGTACTTAGTTAGATACATCTGCATATTATAGCATGGTATCGAGACTGCGCTCGATGTGACAAAGTTGAATATGTCTCTTGCAAGTGAATCACTAGAAGTGTAAACTTCACAATAACGCAATAGTTTTATAGAGAGTCCTCGGAACTGAAATTAAATACGCTTCATCTCTATTGCTAAAAAGAAGGAGTTTACAAAAGCATAAAACCGATTAAGCCACCTCCTCCGCTAAAAATTGCGCTTCATATAAATTGCTATAGTAGCCACCCTTTTTAAGTAGTTCTTTATGAGTTCCCGTTTCTACGATTTTTCCGGCGTCCATAACAATAATCTTGTCCGCTTTTTTAATTGTACCCAAGCGGTGTGCTATAACTATAGAAGTTCGACCCTCGGTGATTTTATCTGTTGCTTTTTGTATGAGCTGTTCAGAATAGGTATCAACAGATGAAGTAGCCTCGTCCAAGACTAAAATACTAGGATTACTAACGTAGGCACGCAGAAAAGCGATCAGTTGCCGTTGACCACTAGACAGCATCGTACCACGTTCTTTTACATTATATTCATAACCACCAGGAAGACTGGAAATAAACTCATCTACCCCAATAGCGGTTGCAGCTGCTTCTATATCAGCAATGCTTATATTGGGATTCTTCATGGAAATATTGTTGGCAATTGTATCGGCAAACAGAAAAACATCTTGTAATACAACAGCGATATGGGACCGGAGAGAGGCTAGTTTGTAATTCTTTACATCAGTGCCATCCACACTTATAACCCCAGAGTTTATTTCATAAAACCGATTCAGTAGATTAATAATTGTCGATTTTCCAGCTCCAGTAGCTCCAACAATAGCAATGGTTTGGCCGGCTTTTACCTCAAAAGAAACACCGTGAAGTACTTCTTCATCTTCCAAATAACCAAAACGCACATCGGCGAATGTAATATCCCCTTTAATACTCGATTTTTCAATTTGGCCCATATCATTGATTGAACTGTCGGTATCCAAAATCTTAAAAACCCTATTAGCCGCTACCATGCCCATCTGTAGGGTATTGAATTTATCCGCAATCTGTCGTAGTGGTCTAAAAAGAAGATCTATTAACATTATAAAGGCAAAAACGGTACCTGCAACATCATCGGTAATATTGGCTACATTTTGCAAACCACCGTACCATACAATCAGCCCTAGGGTAATGGAGGATACTATTTCGGCAATGGGGAAGAAAATGGAGTTGTACCAAACCGTTTTTAACCAAGCATTTTTATGTTTTTCATTTATTTTTCTGAAATTTTCACTCTCTATCTTTTCCCTAGTAAACAGCTGTACAATGCGCATGCCCGTAAGGCGTTCTTGGACAAAGGAATTGAAGTTAGACACTTCTGCCCTAACCTCCGTAAAAGCAACCTTCATTGCTTTTTGAAACAAGCGCGTGGCGTATAAAATTAATGGTAACACAGCAAAAACAATCAATGCCAAACGCCAATTTATATATATCATAACCCCAGCAGCCACCAACATCTTCAACAAATCAGCCACGATAACAAAAAAGCCCTGACTAAATATTTCTCCAATACGTTGCATATCGGCCACCGCACGGGTTACCAATACACCAAGAGATGAATTGTCAAAATACTTCATTTTGAACCCTAACATTTTTTGAAATAAATTGATACGGACATCTCGAATCACGGATTCTCCCAACCAGTTGGCATAGTAGTTAAAACTCAATTGGCTCAACACTTGACCTAACAATACCACCAACATGGCTATGGTAAGGTAGAGCAACTGCTGTGCATCTGCACCTTTAACGGCATCATCTATAATCTGCTTTAGAATGATGGGGGTAAGCACTGCAAATACCGATAACAATATTGCGGCAAAAGCAACTCCATAGAAGGTAATTCTGTAAGGTCTAGTATGGGCTATCAAACGCTTAAAAAGTCGCGTATCAAAGGCCTTTCCTGAATCTTTGCTCATTTTTTAAAAATAGTATTAGGATAGCTAACAGCCGTTAAATATAATCCTTTTGCAGGGACTGAAACCCCGGCCGTTGTGCGATCTTTACTTTTTATGATGTCCTTAACAGTGTCCAAACTAGATTTTCCGGTCCCTACATCCAGTAGCGTTCCAATAATGGCCCTTACCATATTCCTTAGAAACCTATCCGCTGTAATCTTAAAAACTATATACTCGCTTTCCGCACTCCATTGGGCACTTTTAATCTTACAAAAATGATTATTTACCTCAGTCTTTGATTTGGAAAAACACTCAAAATCTTGCTTACCCAAAAGTAATTCCGCCGCGTTATTCATGAGCAAAGTATCTAAAGGGTGTTTTACATAATGGGAAGCCTCCGTCAAAAAAGGATTCTTGTCATCACAAAGCAAATACTCATAGGACCGTTCCAAAGCATCAAACCGAGCGTGCGCGTTATCTTGCATTAAGTAAATATGCTGCACGGCAATATCATCGGGTAAAAAAGCATTCAGCCTATAAACTAAATCTGCAGTATCTTTAATCTCGGTAAAATCAAAATGGGCATACATTTCACGCGCATGTACACCTGCATCTGTTCTTCCTGCACCTACAACATGTATTTCTTGCCGCATCAAAACAGAAAGCGAATGCTCTAAAACTTCCTGTACCGTAATGGCGTTGGGCTGTTTTTGCCAACCGTGATAGGCTTTTCCAAAGTATGAAAATTGAATGAAATATCTCAAAAGGATGGCTTAGTTTTGCAAAGTGTAAAGATATGCATAGTTCCTGTGTATTAGGAATGCTTTCTAAGTTTTGGTATGGCTCCTAGATTTTGAAATCAAGGCTATTTTTTTTTAATATGAGAACTACAACAACCCGCAAAAGTGCCAGTGCAAAGCGCAGGACGATAAATCAAAGAAGCTAGCCCATTAGTACCCTAAGACAAATTTAGCCTAAAATTAAAATGACCAAGATTCTACTCCTTTCAGATACCCATTCCCATCTAGATGATATAATCTTAAAATATGCTGTCCAAGCAGATGAAATATGGCACGCTGGAGACATTGGTGACATATCGGTCACCGATAAGTTGTCCAAACTAAAACCGATACGCGCCGTTTTTGGGAATATTGACAACCATGTAATTCAAACAGAGTTCCCATTAAACCATAGATTTATGTGCGAAGATGTGGATGTATTGATAACTCATATTGGGGGCTACCCACCAAAATACAACTCCAGAACTAGGCCAGCAATACAAAATAATCCCCCGAAGCTTTTTATTTCTGGACATTCCCATATCTTAAAAGTGATGATGGACAAAAAACTAGGTGTACTACACATGAATCCAGGAGCTTGCGGTAAACATGGTTTTCATCAAATACGCACCATGCTCCGTTTTCAAATAGATGGAAAGGAAATAAAGAACCTAGAAGTCATAGAACTTGGAAAACGATAAAAGCATAAACTTACTTATGTGTTAAGTCTAGCTTAAAAAGACTTAGAATTTCATTTATTTTTCCCATTTTAAGTGCTTGTCCCATTTAAAAATGGGCTAGCGAAACAAATTTATACAATTTCATATTTTTTGATGGATAAAAAACGCAGTAGAAAAAAACAGGCAAAAACGATTCGTATTTTTAGAAAAGTTCATCGTATTACAGGTGCAACGCTATTTATATTTTTCTTTTTAATAGCAAGCACTGGATTCTTACTTGGTTGGAAAAAGAATTCGGGAGACCTTTTAGGCTCAAAAACATATAAAGGCACCACTAGTGAACTAAAAGAGTGGTTACCATTAACCGAACTACAATCGAAGGCAGAGGACTATTTAAAAAACACCATTTCTACTGCATCTGCAGTATCCCTAGACCGTATTGATATTCGACAAGATAAAGGAGTCGCAAAATTTATTTTTGATGATTACTATGGTGTTCAAATAGATGGCGCTACAGGAGCGCTGCTTCATGTAGACAGGAGACGTGCAGATTTAATTGAAAATATGCATGATGCTTCCCTTCTAGACAATTATTTGAATACTAGCGGATACATAAAACTGATGTATACCACCGTAATGAGTACTGCCTTGCTACTTTTTACCGTCACCGGTTTTTGGTTATGGTACGGCCCTAAGCGGATGAGAAGAACCGCGCTACATTAAAAAACCCGGGAACTACCCCGGGTTTAACGCACTAAAACTACTAAGATGTTAGGTTTAACGTAAACGATCAACAGATTTTACAAGATCTTCATCCTTCTTTATAGCCCTGTTTGCAAGGGCCAAAAAAACGACAGAAAATACAGGAATCAGCATCCCAATACCCTTCTCAGAGACCAAAGTCCCTCCGGATAAATTTAGCGATCGGTAAACGAAAAATCCTAGTAAAAAAAGATTTAATATCATATTCAGTCTGTTTACCACAAACTGGTTCTTTCTATTTTTGAACAGGAAAACTACCCACAAAGCCAAAGCTCCAGAAACATAAAAAACTATGGAAACTATAATTTCATTTTGGGCATAAATCTCTAACCCTTTGGCGTCTGACCATAGGTTTACGAAGAACGGGAGTATACCTGCTACTAACGCAACCAAAACCAAATAAAGGGTCTGTATTCTTTGAATCATGTTATTCCCATTCCTATTGAGTTACAAAAATACAGGTCTTTTTAAAAAATATCGGTCTATTAATGAAAAAAATTGTATTATTGCTATGTTATTTAGTATGACACTTACCATAGGAAAATCATTTCCACAAGCATATCCAAAAGCTAATACACTTCTTACAATACAAATCACGTATAATTTATTCTACATTTAATGTTTGAGATTTCAGATTTAAAAACAAAAAAGCTACCTGAGCTTCAGGAAATAGCCAAAGGACTTAATGTCCCAAAATTAAAGACACTTAAAAAATTGGATTTGGTCTATCAAATTCTAGACCTTCAAGCAGCTAATCCTACGGCAGATGCGGCAATTATTCCTCAAAAAACGGAAGACGCTCCAAAACCAAAGCCTAGACCAAGGGCAAGAGAAGCTAAAAAAGCTATCAAAAAAGAGCCATCAGAAACGACAACAGCACCAGCAGCAATAACTATCCCAGAAAAGGAAGCACCCAAGGAAGCTACATTAACCGAGGCACCAGCCCCCAAAGAAGTTTCAGAAACTAGAAAGCCCAGACCTAGGCCTAGACCCGCTGCAACGGATAATAAAAACGAAAATCAAAAAAATAACCTGCATAATAAGAATCAAAAAAACAACCAAAACAAAAAACCGAATCCTAGAAGCACCCATGACAAAAGTAATTTTGACAAGGATCTAAAAAATAGATATAAAGAACCGGAATTTGAATTCGACAGCATTATCGCCAGCGAAGGGGTTTTGGATATTATGCAAGACGGATATGGCTTCCTAAGGTCTTCCGACTATAATTATCTCTCCTCCCCGGATGATATTTATGTATCACAATCTCAGATTCGTTTATTCGGACTTAAAACAGGAGATACAGTTTTAGGACAAGTGAGACCGCCAAAAGAAGGGGAGAAATATTTCCCTTTAATCAAAGTGAACAAAATCAACGGTATAGACCCTCAAATCGTAAGAGATAGGGTTTCTTTTGAGCACCTTACACCGCTATTCCCGCAAGAAAAATTTAATCTAGCAGAAAGACAGAGCACAATATCAACACGTATTATAGATTTGTTCTCCCCTATAGGAAAAGGACAAAGAGGTATGATTGTATCACAGCCCAAGTCTGGTAAGACCATGTTATTAAAAGATATTGCCAATGGTATTGCGGCCAATCACCCAGAGGTTTATCAAATTATACTTTTAATAGACGAACGACCTGAGGAAGTAACCGATATGCAGCGCAATGTAAGAGGAGAAGTTGTGGCTTCCACTTTTGACAAGGAACCAACAGAACATGTAAGGGTTGCAAATATCGTTTTAGAAAAAGCAAAACGACTTGTCGAATGCGGCCATGATGTAGTTATTCTATTGGATTCTATCACAAGGCTTGCAAGAGCTTATAATACTGTACAACCAGCATCTGGTAAAGTATTAAGTGGTGGTGTTGATGCCAATGCATTACACAAACCAAAACGTTTCTTTGGTGCTGCCCGTAATATTGAAGGTGGTGGGTCATTGACCATAATTGCTACGGCCTTAACAGAAACAGGATCCAAAATGGATGAAGTTATCTTTGAAGAATTTAAAGGAACCGGTAACATGGAATTGCAATTGGATCGTAAAATTGCCAATAGAAGAATATTTCCTGCGATTGACCTTACTTCTTCAAGCACACGTAGAGATGATTTGTTACTTGACGAAAGCACCTTACAACGCATGTGGATTATGCGTAAATATCTTGCGGATATGAACCCGGTTGAAGCTATGGAATTTATAGAGCAACGTTTTAAACAGACAAAAAACAACGAAGAGTTCTTGATGACTATGAACAAGTAAGCTTTTCTTAAACCTATCAAAAATCCCGCTTTCATTATGAAATCGGGATTTTTTTTATGATACAGAAGAAACAAGTTACAAACCCGATAGCTAATCAAAATGAATACCTTTAAGCTATTAAAGAATCTTCCCCTGGTCTTTGATTGTATTTTCTTATAACCACGTATAAAAACACTATAAATGAAAAACCGATTCAATCTAGGCGCCTACGTACTATGCACTTTTACGCTACTCAGTATTTTAAGCTGTAATACTGAGAATAAAAAAAAATCAAATGAAACTATAGCTCCGATAGCTATTTTACCGCCTTCCCATATAATTTCACTCGAACAAGCAAAGAGTACTTACGACAATTACACAAAACATAGGATAAACCTTATTGAACCCTATGAAACAGAACAACGAGTTCCCGAAGAAAAGTTTGAACCAGCTCGTTTTGTAGATTTCGATTATGAAATGATAAAGGATTACATCCAATATGTAGATCAAGAAGCCAAAAAAGCAGGTGTGAAGAAGGTAACAAAATTACGTATGTACTTCGCAAATTACCCCAATGAAAAGAAATTTAAAGATGGTAAAGAAGTTGTTCACCCCAGACAAAACTCTCTTTTTCTTTTACCCACTTTAGAGAAAAATGGTGGTGATTAT
Source organism: Maribacter sp. (assembly GCA_047650615.1). GTDB lineage: Bacteria > Bacteroidota > Bacteroidia > Flavobacteriales > Flavobacteriaceae > Maribacter. Next base: position 802 of record JBLHNI010000012.1, on the reverse strand, counting down.
GGATTTTATATCGGTGACGATGGGAAAGCAAAATTAATTATCGATTGGAAAGATAATCCATTAAAAAAAGGCATAGGCTCCGTTCTGAAAAAAGAACGAACAGCACGTGCCAGCATAGTGCCGAACTTCTTCTCAAATGTAGGCTTATACAGTGGTCAAAGTCTAATTTTAAACCGTAGCGGCTCGGGCCCACCTCCTAGAACAGAATTTTAATAAGTATGTCCTCGGAGCTTCTTTTATTTATAAAAACTAATTTTATAATCGGTGTTTATTTTATAACACTTCTGATTTCCATATTTTCGTACAAGAAATATTTTGACACGGTACTAAAATATTTTCCGATAATAATTGCGTACACATTTTTGAATGAACTATTAGGACACCTTATAAAATACTCAGAAAATTTTGCCTTCCTTCTAGACAAAACATTCGCCAACGATATCATTTACAATATTTATGATGTTTTCTATTATGGCTTTTTTTATATCGTTTATTGGAAATTAATTTCACAACAACAATTTAAACTATGGGTTAAAAGATTATCCTTTATAGTTTTAGTGAGCTACTTACTTTCATGTTTTTTTCAAAACCCAATGCTAATAAGTCTGTACTACGCCACTTCCTTAGCCTCATTAATATTGGCTGTTATATGTATTTTATATCTTACGAACAAAGCTTCTAATTGGCAATGGAAAAAGGAAAAGTATAATCTTGTATGTTGGGTCTCTTTTGGTCTTGTATTTTTTCATTCCATTTTTCCGGTACTTTTTTTAATCGGGTTTTTACAGCAAGATATTTGGGA
>JBLHNI010000011.1:0-23710 GCA_047650615.1 Maribacter sp. | reverse complement strand
TTTTTAATATAAGCGACCCTGAAAAGGCCGTTCTTGAAGTGGAAGAATTCTCCTTTGCGATTACCCAACTTTCTCAGGCAGCGCTTAGGGATGTTTGTGGTAAAGTAGAATTGGACACCATTCTCTCCAAAAGGGAAGAAATGGGTAAGAATATCAAAAATATCGTGGAGACTGAAACCCATCGCTGGGGTATTGAAATCATTGATGTGAAGATAAAGGACATTCAACTACCTGAAAATATGAGAAGAATGATGGCCAACCAAGCCGAGGCAGAACGTTCAAGAAGAGCGAGGATTATTCTTGCAGAAGCGGAGGAACAAGCTGCAGGCAAGCTTTTAGCGGCAGGTTTACAAATAGATAAATCGCCCTCTGCCATAAAGTTAAGGCTCTATCAAACCTTGTCGAATATCGCCGCTGAAAAGAATTCTACCATTCTTTTTCCATTCCCCGAAGAAGTATTGCCAAGAGGTAAAAAAGACTAAAAGTAATTTGATACAGGACCTGCACTTTTTCCCTAAGGTTCGTTTCTGAATTTTCAGTTCACTGATTTAAATCATTCCACACGTTTAGAAAGGGGTCTATCTTCCGAGCCGAAGCTATAATAATATAAAACACTAACACATGAAAACTTCAACTCATACTAATATTTGCGAAAGTTGTAGAATGCCAATGCATAAACTGTCCGATTTTGGCACCAATAAAGACCAAACTGTAAATACGGAATACTGTCATTTTTGTTACCTAAAAGGAAAATTCGTAGACCATGGAATTTCCTTGGAAGAAAAGATTGAAAAGAATATCGATATAGACCACAAAATGGGTATGACCATAGAAGAAGCTACGATTATGGCACATAGCACGCTACCTACTGTTAAAAGATGGAAGGGTTTGAAGCCTGTGGAGTGAAATTTGGAACCTAAGCTTGAATACTAATTGAATTCATTTCCGTATTTAAGTAAAATTGCTATTTGCTAAGCATGATGATTGGTATGTGACACAATTTGACCAAATGCTTCCGCGTTGGTCTTTGTTCCAAATTCTTTGGTAGTTATTGTAGTTTCCCAATCTGAGTCGGTTTGTTGTGCTACTACCTTTTTAGAGTATTAAAGGAAAACGTTCTATACTCCTTAAGTTCGGTAAGATTAGTCCATTCGCGGGCATCCGTTTGGGCAATGACCGTTTTGGCGATAACCTTTACCACCAAAAACGTTCTTGGCAAACAGTAGTTCGACATCCCCGATATGTCGCATCAAAAATCCCACACTATTAACAGAAGGTGGAAGCCTCTTCTTCAAATCTTCTTCTGTAATATTTTCGAGCTGCTTTGTAAACCGAGTTCTGACCTTGCTCCAAAGTTCTAAGAACAATTGTGTTTTTGTTTTCACTTTTATTGATTTGGTGAGATTCCTTATGTCTCTATTATAACTTAACTACAAGGTACTGTCATACCATTGAGTTATATCAGCACAATTACATCTTTTAATGACCTAAGTCATTGATTTTTTTTATGTCAGCGGATATATTTACCACAACATAGGGGTATGAACATCAACCGATGGTTATCCCGAATATGACCACTAAACTATATGTCAAAGATAAAAGCATTATGAAAAATAGAGAAGTTTACAAATGGGCCAAAAAAAGCGTAAAGGCAAAATCTACATTTGATTTTCATATCACCATTTACTCGGCCCTAATCATTATACTAGCCATTATTAATTTAAGTACTACTCTTGAATATCTATGGTTCAAGTGGCCGTTAATCGCATGGAGTTTTGTCGTGTTTTTGTATGCCTTACGAGTAATTATTTTTAAGAATATATCTCTTTTTAAAGAGCGGATGTCCCAAAAAGGCTTCAATCAATAAATACCATTTTTCATATGCTCTTTTTCAAAATCAATACAGGTAATTTATGACCGCATACCAAGCCTACCTGGAAAACCAAGCCACCCCAAACCAGGATTGACATAGAGGTATTGTTTGCCCTCAGCGTATAGTCCTGCCCAATGTTCATATTTATAGTTTGGGGGCTCCATTTGCTATTTTTTAGACGTTTACCAGCTTGCATACCATCAGTGTGTCCAGAGAGGGTAAGTGCAATATCAGTCGTTTTTACTAATTTATTAGCCCAATACGTAGGGTCACGGTAAAACAAAACTTTAAAGGGAACTTGCCTAACCTGCCTTAGTGCCTTTTGCAGATCTCCATATTGTTTAAAGGGTGGGTTACCCTAATTTTAAACCCCTATTATTGTCATTTGTTCTTTATTTACCTCAATGACCTGACCTTCATTAAGCAAAAATGTAAAACCAATATACCTTAAAAAGTCTTTAATAGCATGAGCATTTTCCTTTTTGGCTTCAGGAGAATCCCATCCTATGAAGTCGCCATAGTCATGATTTCCTAAAATAGCATATTGACCCTTTTTAGATGAAAATTGAATAAATATGGACTTCCAGCCTTTTAATTCCCAAGCATAGTTATTGACTAAATCTCCTGTAAAAAAATAAAATCGAGCTCTAATTAATTAATGAGTTGAATAGCCCTGTCAAAAACATGATACCGATGATTAAAGCTTCCTAGATGAATATCTGAAATATGTACGATACCCAACCCTTTAAACGATTCGGGAAGCTCTTCTAGTTTGATTTTAATGTGATACACCTTAGACCTGTACACCGCAATAAAAACACCATACGTAATAACAAAAAAAGGTAAAAAGCCCGAAAAAAACCTACCAACGGTACAACAATTAAAGATTGCTACTCAGAAAAAACACAATTCGAAAAATAAAGGATGGTAATAACCACAGTAAAAATCAGTTTTGAAATAAAAGAAGACACTGTAAGACCATACAAAGCGGAAATCATCTGTTGCTTTCGCTTTGGGTCAATAGTATCTAACCTAAGTTTTAAAGCAAGAATGGCAGTAACCAACCCAATAGTAAAAACCAAAAAGCCAAAATATCAACAAGAAGAACAGCTAGACATAGCAAAAACGATTGTGAAAAATGAGTATTGTCTCATTAAGGGTATAACTAAGGTAGTGACTTATTACAAATATTGGTTCATTGCATCCTATAACAGCCCATGTTGTTTTCTTGGAATATTGAATTCTTCGTAAGATTGACTTTATGTACTGGCATTCATGTAGTTTTACATTAAATTAGATTTAGTATTGGTCTAAATATCCACGGTATTTCTGTAATCCGTAATTGAGCATTTTCACTATGGATTAGCTAGTCATTATTGTGCCTGAAATACCATCGAAGATTGTACCGTCATCGATTCTTTTCTCCATATTCTTTTGTAAGGCAAAGATGTTCTTTTCAAGGTTAATTTTAGTACCTATACGCTTGTCTTCAAAAGACGATTGGGTCATGGCCCCACCATACCCATCCGATTCAGCCTTAGGGTCAAATTCGATTTTTTTGATTTCAAGTGACTTCGTATCGACCAATACCTTGGCCCATATAAGTCCTCCAAACCCGATTCTTTGAACAAATAGTATTGCGTTATCGGTATTTTTTATTTAGAATATCTGGGACACGTTAGCATCTTCCCACCCCATCATTTTTTACAGCGTATGATTGACTCATTTTTATTGACTTTCCTAGCAACCCCATTTGCAGCAATTTCCTTAAAAAAGAAAAATTGATTTACAGTTATGGAATCCAAAATTTCTAAATCTACAAATTTTACGAATTCTTTTAGGATAGGTGAAACTGGTACCTCGGTTATTATATTCGGAACGGATTGTTCCGTTTTCAATTCTTTGGTTTCCTGTCCTTGTTTACAGCCGAATGCCATAGCAACTAGAAAAAGAAAAATATTTGAGAAATTTTCATTTTTACAATTATATAGCGTCCCCTTTTTTAATCAGTTTGCCAGCATCCCCCCATCTACAACATGGGTACAACCGGTAACATATTTGCTCTCGTCCGAAGCTAAGAATACCGCCATATCGGCAATTTCGGTTGATTCGGCATAGCGTCCAAAGGGAACTGCGGACTCAAACCCTTGAATTACTTGCTCTGGACTTTCAGGTGACATATCTTTTTCTATCCGGCGCATCATATCGTTGTTCACAGGACCTGGATGTATCGTGTTGACTCGTATTTTATTCTTGGCAAATTCCAAAGCCGCTACCCGCATAATACCAACCACAGCATGTTTAGTAGCAACATAAGCCCCTAGTCCAGCGAAACCCTTGAGTCCGGCTACAGAGGACGTAATCATTACACTACCTCCATTTTTCATTTTAGGAATTACGTATTTGCAGCCCAGCCAAACCCCCTTCAAATTAACGGCAATGACTTTATCGAAAATAGCATCAGGGTACTCGGCAATTGGCTTTGAGGTACCTTCAATACCAGCATTGGCAAAAAAGATATCAATCTTTTCATGGACTTTCAACGTGTGTTCAATGAACTTTTTGTTATCCTGGGCTTTGGAGACATCGGCAACGCAGTAAGAAAGGTTCTCGCTATCCAGTTCAAAACTTGCTTTTTCCAAAGCTTCCTTGCTCATATCAACGATAACCACTTTGGCGCCCTCGGCCAAAAATAACTTTGCAGTTGCCATTCCTATTCCACCTGCACCGCCGGTAATGATGGCTACTTTATTTTTTAATCGTTCCATATTTGGTTCTTTTTTTTATTACTTGTGCTACCCCCGATATTTTGTCTTTTCGATAAAAAATGAAAATCTTTAGTTCTCCAAAGTTATTTTTCGAACTTCCCATCCCTGATCTTTGATATGTACGGCAACTAGGCCGTCTGCTAACCATTTTACTCCAATTGAAGGTGTTTTATATCGCCTTATGGTCATTTCGATGTTCTGTCTTCTTTCAAAGTATTCCTCAATGTTTCCTGAAACATCCAGTAATACATCAAAGAATTTAAACTCATATATTTTGAGTTTGAATTCATTTTCACCCTTTAAAGTCTTATCAAATAAAACGCCTGTCGTGTAGCCGTCCTTAAAAGGGTACACATTTAAAAATTGAGGTTCTATTACCGTACTTCCCTTAGTATCTATAAAACCGTATAACGGAACACCATCCTCAACTTCTTTCGTAATTAAGCATCTTCCCTCATTAAACATCGGGTAGCCCACTCCGGAAATATCGGATTTAGAGGTGTTGGTATTTTTGTTCCAATAAACATCCTTCCTGAAATCAATGACCAAGGTGCCTAATTCATTAATAAAACCCCACTCGTTACCTTGCCGTACAGCTGCCAACCCTTCGCTAAAAGGAGCTATTTCATCAATTCCTTTAAGTTCTTGGGCAATAAATGTAATAGGCAACATCCATATAAAAGCAAATAATAATTGTGTAGTTCTCATAATATCAGTTTTTAATTTATTCAAAAATAAGGCAGGGTGAAAAGGTGTGAAATGACACAAGTCATTTGCGAATGAAGCTTGAATTTCTTAGCTACTTAGAACATCAGATTAGAATAAATCATACTTTTTCAAATCCTTAGGTAGTACATTCCTGAGGTCTTCCATTTTCCCCTAATGAGATATCTTTTCTGATGTAAATAAACGTTTTATCCACATATTATTCTCCTACTTCATCACTATATTCAAAGTCATTGACCCAAGCGGGCAAGTCGTACACCCGAACCAGATCCAAAAATTCGGCCATATGTTTAATCTTGGGTTTTTACTTTTTCATTGACCATCCATTGACAAAAATACCTTCTAGGAAGATGGGTAGCTGAGCTATAAACTGCAAGGATTCCTCTGGCGGGATAATATCCCGTAGCGCATGCATAATTGCCGTAAATATTCGTCCTGCCTTATCAGGGTCATTACGCATATTCATTTCTTTGGCATAAGCCTTTAAAAAAGTATTACCCTCACTTGCATGTTAATTAAAGTTAAATAACATGCAATCTTATGTTTATAATGAAGTATGAAATTTAGAAATAACAGCTAGTTCCGAAATGACATAAGTCATTTTATGGAAATAATAGCTTCAGTATTTTTGAATAGAAACAATAACTCTATTCATTATGACCATACATATGCAATACGTAGATATGTCGGAAAGCGAAACATTAAGTGTAATTGTAACCCGTAATCTTTCAAAATTAGCACATAAATATCAGTTTGTCATCCGTGCCGACATTTTCTTTAAACTAGGACAAGGCAAGGACGGAAAGGATAAAATTTGCAAAATACAACTTAGTGCTCCCGGACCAAGGATATTTGCCCAAGCCACCGAAAATAATTTTGAAAAGGCTGCTGGAGAAACTATAAGTGATTTAGAGCGACAGCTAAGAAAGCGAAAGGAAAAGTTGGGACGTCGAAAAAAAGCTATTTAAAATGCTAAGGATTCTGGTGCCCGTAGATTTCTCGGAACCTTCTGTTTATGCGTTGGAAGTGGCAGCTAAAATAGCAAAACAACAACAGGCAGAAATAGTGCTGCTACATATGTTGAGGCTATCAGAAGCGGTGTTGACCAAAGATGAAGGCCAAGAATATGAAGAGGCCAAATACTACATGGAACTCGCTAGAAAACGGTTCAAACCGTTTTTAAACAAACCCTACCTGAAAGATATTAAAATTAGAAAAATAGTCCAAAATTATAAAATTTTCAAAGAGTTGAACAAGGTTGCTCAAGAGCAACATATTGATTTGATTGTTATGGGTTCACACGGTACCAGTGGGTTAAACGAATTTTTCATCGGCTCTAATACCGAAAAAGTAGTACGCAGCTCGGATGTGCCCGTTCTCGTGGTAAAAACACCAAACCCAGATTTTATGATCAAACACATCCTTTTCGCCTGCGATTTTACGCATGACACCATTTTGGCCTTTAAAAATGTAAAAACATTTGCGGCTCACTTTTCCGCGAAGTTGCAACTTATCTATGTGAACACCCCTTTTGATAGTTTCATTAGTACTATCGAATTAGAGGATCGAATCTCAAAATTTTTCTTTAAGGCAGGCAACGAAGAACAAGATGTTGCTATCTGTAATGATTATAATGTGGAGCAGGGTCTAATAAACTATGCTAAAAAGAACTGTTTTGATATACTTGCCCTACCTACACGGGGTAAAAACCCAATTTCTCATTTTCTATTAGGGAGTAAAAGCATTGGCGAGGATGTGGCGAATCATGCAAATTTGCCAGTACTAACTTTTAAAATCTAAACCTAAAACAATACCCTCAAGTCTCAAATTTAATTTACATCATCAATCTATGTTAACAATAAATTGATTTTAGCCAAAAGCACCAATTCAGATTTGTTCCTTCCTGAAAAGGCGTTGGCAATTGCATTAGCAGTCTTTAGTGTCAAAGACTTAATTTCCTCTGAAAAAGCATGAGGATGTTCCTTATAAAAATTCTTGAATTCTACATAACACTCCTCACTGCTCTTGGAATATACCATGAGGCCGTCAAAAACAATCTCTATTTGGTTGGCCGCATCTGTCCCGTAACGGTCGGTAAAATCATCAACATATAACCAATCTTCCTTTACTATTTCCTTCACTTTATCCCATTCCTTAGCATGCACACTGCCATCACTAATCGCCATGGCATAGAACAATTTACCCAAGTTCTCATAGAGCCCATTCATTGTTTTAGGTGTATTTCTCATTTTTAATAGCTTTATGTTATACACTCTAAAAATAAGGTGCCCAAGCCCAGGTTTCTATGATAAAAATCAGTTTGAAAGGTTTATATTTGAGTTATGCGGGTTTTTCCAAAAAATAGTAATTTTTTTAATCTCCTTTCTGAAGGGATTTCCGAGGGTGTCATCGTTGTCAATGCCGAGCAAATCATTGTAGCCACTAATACATCTGCTGAGGAGATGTTTGGGTATGAAAAAGAGGAACTCATAGGAAAACCACTTGATACCCTCATTCCAAAAAGATACCACCATAACCACGATGCCCACGTTGACCACTTTATCTCAAAAAGCGAAAAACGGCAAATGGGCCATGGCCTAGATTTATTCGGCATATGTAAGGATGGTCATGAATTTCCTGTTGAGGCAGGACTAAATCCATTTGAGCTTTATGGTGCTACCTACGTTATGGCCTTAATAATTGATATTACAGAGCGTAAACTAAAAGAAAAGGAACTCAACCATTGGTCACGTATTTTTGACGAATCGTTCAATGAAATCTTTGTTTTTGATGCGGATACTTTCAATTTTATAAATGTAAATAAAGAAGCGCAACGAAACATAGGGTATACTATGGACGAATTGTTGACAATGACCCCAGTAGATATAAAACTTGGACTAAATAAACCTGAATTCTTAAAATTAATACAACCCTTATTAGAAGATGAAATGGATAAGGTTGATTTTGAAACCACTCACGAAAGAAAGGATGGTTCTTCCTATCCCGTAGAAGTACATCTTCAACTTTCCTCCATGGGAGAAAAAAAGGCGTTTGTTTCCATAATAATGGATATTACGGAGCGAAAAAACTATACTGAAAAACTTGAGAAAAAAGTTAAAGAACGAACTATTCAACTGACCGAGGCACTGGCCGCAGAAAAAGAATTGAACGAACTAAAGACCCGTTTCTTGTCTTTAGTTTCCCATGAGTTCAAAACGCCTTTGAGCACTATTTTAACATCCATTACCTTGTTACGAAAATATACCCAGACCGATCAACAAGAAAAGCGGGACAAGCACATAACTACAATTAAAAATAAAGTCAAGTATCTTGATGCCATTCTTAACGATTTTCTTTCTGTAGAACGTTTGGAATCCGGTAAGGTGAACTATAACGTAGAAAGCTTTCCTTTAAGTAAAATCGTTAACGAAGTTGTATATGATTCCAATATGTTGTTGAAAGAAGGACAAAAAATTCAGTATCCAAACAATATAGATGACCTCATCATCCAATTTGATCAAAAGACCCTAGAATTAGCATTATCCAATTTGGTGCATAACGCCATTAAATATTCCCCTGAAGACTCCATTATTGATTTACAGGTAGAAATCGAAAAAGAAAAAATTATTCTAAAAATAATAGATAAAGGGATAGGGATTCCCAAGGCGGAACAAAAACACATTTTTAACCGCTATTTTAGAGCGGAAAACGCCCTTGTAACACAAGGTACTGGCATTGGTTTGAACATTGCAAAACAGCACCTAGAAAACTTAGGTGCTAGCCTTAAATTCTCAAGCAAAGAAAACAAAGGCTCAACCTTTATTGTATCCATCCCTAAAAAACGTAATAGCACCTAGAAAATGAAAACAATTTTATTAATCGAAGATGATAGAGCCTTACGCGAAAACACAGAGGAGCTTTTAGAGCTTTCTGGTTATTCCGTTCTGACCGCCCCGAACGGAAAAATAGGTATAGAAGCTGCTAAGGAAAACCTACCCGATATTATTATCTGTGATATTATGATGCCGGTAATTGATGGATATGGTGTTCTGGAAAACCTATCATCTGATAAAACGACTAAACAGATTCCGTTTATTTTTCTATCTGCCAAAACGGAGCATAAGGAAATACGAAAAGGTATGGATTTGGGCGCAGACGATTATTTGACCAAACCTTTTGAAGAAGAAGATCTCATTAGTGCCGTGGAGAGCCGATTAGCAAAAGTCGAAATTTTAAACCGTACGACCAATACAACCTCCATTAGCCATGGAGTTTCGGAAGATGAGTTGCGTACTTTACATGAGTTAAAGAATTTTTTTGATGACAATGGCGACCTGGTTAATTTTGGGCAAGGTGACACTATTTACCAAGAAGGTTCCCACTCTACCAAAATCTATCTGATCCTAAAAGGGCTTGTGAAATGCTATAGTATGGATGCAGCCGGCAAGGAGCTAATTACCTCATTGTATAGAGCCGATGACTTTTTGGGGTTTACCTCTTTTCTAAACAACACCGCCTATCATGAGTCCGCAACGGCTATGGAACCTGTGGTACTAGCGGGAATCTCAAAAGAAAATCTAAAAGATATTTTAAGGAAAAATCAAAATATTTCTTTGGAACTGATGGAGCTTTTGACCGAAAAAATTACACTAATCAAAGGACAATTGATACAGATGGCCTACAGTTCCGTTCGTAAGAAAACGGCCCAAACCTTATTACAATTTGCCGATATCATGAACACTAAAACTGAAGAGCCCATCAAAATATCACGAAACGATTTGGCAAGTGTAGCCGGTATTGCTCCAGAAAGTCTTATACGGACCCTTTCCGGTTTTAAGAAAGAAGGGCTAATAGATATCGAAGGCCGCAATATTAGAATCAAACAATTAAAGGCTTTACAGTATGTCAATTAGATAGTACAAATTCACAAATCAGAAAATGGCGTATCTGATTAATATCATATGACCTATTCATTCACAAGCTTCATTTTGTCAACCAAGACATGTGTATGAAGACCATTTTAACCCTCCACAGATTTTTCCAATAATTCTTGGAGCTCTTTAGTATATGCGGTTCGGTTTTTCAAGAACGAGTCTTGTACCTTCTTTATTCTAAATATTGGTGATTTAAGGGAATCCGCTATGAACAGTAATTCCTTTACTTTTCCTATTAAAAATATCCATTCTTCAATCAAAGAAAAACTAAACCTACTTTTTAAATAAATCAAGGATTACCCATTAACGAAAAACATTATTTTATTGCCCTTCAGGTGGATGGCAACTTAATAGGTATTATGTACAAAACAATTGAGGCTAAAAAAGTAGCGCTTATCATTATTGGGACCAAAGGGGAATCGGGTATTAAAGCGTCAGTGGCAGGAAGCAATACGGTCGATGTCATAACCAAAGTGCTCTGCAATGTATTGGTCATGACCTAAAATACCACCAAAAGAAGACCCAGACAGATTGCATGTACAACAGATTATAATCTGTTGTACACCTACCCTATTTTGGAAGTGCTCACAGACTTGCTACACATCTCAAAGGGAAACCTTCATGTGTTGCATGTTTCGCAAGTAAAGGCACTACTAACTAACCCACAAGAAAAAAAACAAAAAGTATTGACTGGATTATTTATGTAAAACCTTGCCTCTGCCGTATGATTTTGACTGCGTTGTAGATAAAATACAAAAAATGGTATTTTAAATTTCGTGGCCTATAACCAAATAGAAATGTTATCAATGGCGCTGAGAACATAAATTTTTTTAGTGACTTTTGTTTGATACTGCCATTGAAAAACTGAGTTTTCATACTACGGTTACGTTATTGGTATTGCATGAGTAGGATGCCATATTCTTAACTGACCAATATCATAGTTTCGTCTTGCTGTCGGCTCTATTTTTATAGAAATATAAAAAAGGAAGACCGATGAAAAAAATCTTGATTCCCACTAATTTTTCTAAAAACTCAAAAAATGCAATTCGCTATGCCTTAGCGCTATTCCAAGAAATTCCTTGTCATTTTTTTCTTCTCTATGTCAATATAGAAGGTTCAGACGTTAGGGAAAAAGCTATTTATGACCTTGGCACAAATATAATGGTTAAAAAAGAGCCTAAGTCCATCGGTCAAAAGTCAAAGAATTTAGAACAATTCGTGACATCAATCTCCTTAAAAAAAGAGTATCACCAAGTTACGATAATCCGAGAGGATGGTTATTTTCTGAAAAACATCCGAAGGCATATTCAAGAAAAGAAAATAGAACTTATCGTAATGGGAACTCTAGGTGCATCTAAACTCAAAGAATTTTTTATGGGCACGCGTTCTGGCGATATTATCACAAAAGTGGAATCTGATGTACTAGTTGTGCCTCACAACGCAGAATTCAAGGGTTTTTTGAATGTAGTTTTATCTGTTGATTTTGAAATAAATTATGACGATAAAACGCTAAAAAAAATAGCGGATATTATACCTTCTAAAAAAGCGCAAATCAAAATACTATACGTCACAAAGTCTGAAATTAAGCTTACGAACGACCTAGCGTTGCAACAAAAGCAATTAGCGCAACGGCTATCCCAAATACTACCTAATACTATAAGTTTAGAAAGGGCAGTCTCAAGAAAAGTAGAGGATGGGGTTCAAGTTTTTGCTGAAAGCTCAAATGCAGATCTTATCATTATGATTTCAAAGGATTATAGTCTTTTACGGCAGTTATTTTTGGACACCACGGTAGAGGAAGTAAGCTTTAATACTAGAATTCCGCTTCTATCGCTCCAAGGTTGACAACTAATCTACTTTCTTACTTTGAAAATTTATTTCATAAAGTTGATACAATTAATCAAACGATTAAGGCATATTGTATCACCTAATTGATCCAATACTTTTAAGAATTACAGTACTATAAACAACTACCCTATGGTTACATATATAGTTTAGCTCCTTTGAAGAGACTGGTGAAAATTTTTTTTGTCAATTTTTACCACTGATTTATATCATAGGTATTGAATAGGTATATAAATAATTTTGAATCATCATAAACATAAAATACTATGAGAACTATATTGATTCCTACGGATTTTTCTAACAATGCCATGCATGCTATAGAATATGCGTTACAGCTTTACAAATGCGAGCGTACTAATTTCTACTTTTTACACGCCTATGCAGATGAAGTATACGGGCCGTTTAAAAAAAATAGTAATGAATCAATGGAAGTTCAAAAAAAGACGATTGGCAAAAGGGTAGACGCTTCCTTGGAAAAAATGATAGTAGATCTTACTAAAAAGTACCACAATCCAAAACATAAATTTGAGTCCCTTTCTGCTTTTGAGTCTTTGGTAGATGCAGTAAATGATTTTACCAATCAGCTTAATATAGATCTAGTACTTATGGGAACTCAAGGCAAAACAGCAAACAAAAAAATCACGTTCGGCAGCCATACAGTTCAGGTTTTCAAATATGTGCTATGCCCAGTTCTAGCTATTCCAGAAAATTATGAATATCAACAACCAAAAAGAATCGTATTCCCCACAAATTATATGCTGCCTTATAAGCGTAGAGAACTAAAACTTCTGAACACCTTGATTGCTGATTTTAAATCGGAGGTTTATTGTCTTTATATTTCGGATTTTGAGGATTTAAGCCATAGACAGCTAGACAACAAGCGTTTTTTACAGGAATCTTTACCCGATGCCTATTTGTTTTTTGAACGTACTCCAGTGAAGAAGAAAGGTGAGGCGATTATGGAATATATTTCTAAAAAGGATAGCGACCTTCTTGTTATGGTTAATTCAAGACATTCCTTTCTAGAGGATATGTTATATAGATCTACAGTTGATAAAATTGGGCTACAACCAAAGATTCCTTTTTTGGTCATGCAAAACCTGGCCAGATAACGTTTTAAAAATTAAGTGATGAAAAAAATACTCTTACCTACCGATTTCTCGGACATTGCCTGGAACGCCATATTTACCGCAGTAAAACTTTATGCCAATATGGAATGTGAATTTTACCTGCTTCATGCGTATGAACCCCAAGCATTGAATATGTTGGGAAGTAAAGGCCAACAACGATTGGGAATTATTTACGATTCTTTATCCGAATATTCAAAACAGGAACTAGATAAAATCTTGATATATCTAAAAGAAAACCATCATAATCCAAAACATAGTTTTGAGATTGTTTCCAAATCTGACACCTTGGAAGAAGCTATAGTGGCACTTACAACAGAAACGGATATTGATTTGATTTGTATGGGTACTAAAGGAGCCACCCGAGCAAAACAAGTTTTTATAGGAAGCAATACTGTTAAGGTATTAAAAAAAATTAGTAACTGCGCCATCTTGGCAGTACCTGACGATTATAATTTTCAAGCTCTAAAAACATTGGCTTTTCCAACAGATTTTTCAAAAAAATACGAAAAGAATCAACTTTTACCGATGATCGAATTGGCGTCGCTTTGGAAAACCAAAATTCAAGTCGTACATGTAGCCGTAGAATTTGAACTTAACGAACAACAGCTCATCAATCAAAAACTATTGAAAGAGCGCTTAGATGTTTTGGATGTTACCTTCTACAATATTGATTTCGAGGCTAATGTAGAGCAAACTCTTGAAAAATTTATGGACGACGCGCAAGTAGAGATGATGGCTATAATCCAGTATCATCATAGTTTTTGGGAAAAAATCATAGCAGAGCCTGTCGTAAAGAAGATAAGCTTCCATACCAAGGCCCTATTATTGATTTTACCGGAGTAAGACTAGTTAAGTAATTTCACTTTTAGAACCTATGAGAGCAAAACACATACTTTTACCTACAGATTTTTCGTCCAATGCACGCAATGCTATTGCTTATGCCATCTCACTTTTTGAAAATGAGGAATGTGTGTTTTATGTTTTGAATGCTTTTGAAGTAGGAGCATCCGGCCTAAGCAGCACTATGGGTAAGGCCAAAAAAACCCGTTTGTACCGTGCTATAAAAGAAGAATCCGAATTTAATACGACAGCACTTGTAGCCAAACTAAAACACAAAAACCAGAATCCAATACACGAATTTAAAAGTCTGAGCATCCCAGATTCTCTCTTAAACGCCATTGGAAAAACCGTAATAGACAACAACATTAGTTATGTTTTTATGGGTACAAAAGGTTCCTCAGCGGTAAAAGAGGTATTTATGGGTAGTAACACGGTAAGCGTTATAAAACATATTGATTTTTGTCGTTTGGTGGCCGTTCCTGAAAACTATAGTTTTGTTAGCCCAGAACAGATTGCCTTTGCAACAAATTTTGAACACGTGTCTTCAAAAGTAGAACTGAATCCACTAATTGATTTGGCTAAATTATGTGATTCCGAAATTATCATTGTTCATGTGGACATGGGGAAAAACCTGACTTCCCAACAACAAACCTGTAAAAATATTTTGATGAAACGTTTAGATGGTTTGCCCCATAGATTCGAAGAGGTTGAAGGGGCGTCGAAAATCTCAGACGCTATTCAATCTTATATATCAGAAAATAAGGATATTGGAATGATTGCTATGGCCAACTATTGGCATAGCTTTTTTGAAAGACTTACAAAGGAGAATGTCATTAATCGTATTGTATTTGATACCGAAGTTCCCTTTTTGATATTTCCTCTTATTGACCCGTAAAGAAATAAGACTTTCTTGCCCGGCTGATTAAAACAGAAAATTAATGGATATTGATGCTTCCTTCTTGAACTGGTTCATTATTGCAATGCTGAATGGGATACCCAATTCTACTCAGTTCTTTTTTTACTTTCTCAAAGGTCATTTGACCGTTACAAAGAAATTTAAGGATACCGTTCTCTACATCGATATCAATAATATGAATGTCTAAGATTCTGTTGAGGTTCCGGATAATAATAGGCTTGCAAGATTCGGAATCTAAATTTTTAAGAGTAGCATGTGCTTTCATGGTATTTGTTTTTGGGTTTCCTTGAAAAATAAGAATAGACTTCCAGATTTAAAATGATATATATCAGTTGATACCAACTTTAGGTTTTTTTTATTTGTAGGAGTGTAAAACCAAAAATAAATGGTAAAAGAAGTAGTATTGGGTATCGATATTGGCGGTAGTCTTACCAAGGTGGGACTCGTAACCAAAGAAGGGATTATCTTGGATAAAATCGTTTTTAAAACAAATGCAGAAAAACCATTTCCGATTTTTATGAAAAAACTAAAATTAGAGATGGAAATCCTAATTTCTACATTACATCCCACTATCAAAATATGTTCCATTGGAGTGGGTGCGCCCAATGCTAACCCATACACCGGTCAAATTGAGAATCCCCCAAACCTGAAATGGGCCGCCGCAACTCCACTAGCAGAGGTGATTCAACAAACTTTTAAACTTCCTGTTGTCTTAGCGAATGATGCGAACGCTGCCGCACTGGGAGAAATGCTCTTCGGTGCGGCTAAGGGAATGAAAAATTTTGTCATATTGACCTTGGGGACGGGACTGGGAAGCGGAATCGTAATCAATGGCGAAATACTGAATGGGGAACATGGTCTTGCAGGAGAAATAGGCCATGTAAAGGTATCTCCAAATGGTAGAATGTGTAATTGCGGATTAAAGGGCTGCCTAGAAACCTATACTTCCGTCACAGGTATTAAACGTACCGTTTTTGAGTTGATGGCAAATATGCTGGAAGATTCCCCCTTACGCAGCTTTAGTTTTGAAGATATGACAGGAACGGCTATTTCGGCTGCTGCCTTAGATGGAGATACCATCGCATTAACAGCTTTTGAAAAGACCGGTGACATTCTAGGGCGTAAAATGGCGGATATCGTTGCCTATTTAGACCCGGAGGCATTTATTCTTTCCGGTGGCTTAAGCAACGCTGGTGCTATTCTTTTAAACCCGATAAAAACTAGAATGGAACATCATCTCTTCAATGCCTACAAAGGCAAAGTAAAAGTGTTATTATCAACGACCACAAACTCTGATGCGATTTTAGGACCTGCAGCCATGGCATGGATGGCATTAGAAAATAACCATGGCGCATGATAAGTGTCATTTGAAAATTACATATCCCTCGCTACTTTTGAGTACAAATCAAATTTAAAATGAAAAACATACTCATACCCACAGATTTTTCGGATAATGCTTGGAATGCAATTACCTACGGTATGGCTTTGTTCAACAAAACGAAATGCAGCTTTTATATTGTTAATGTGCATCCCATTTCGGCCTATGCCGGTGGTGAAGCGACCATGTATGTGCCGCCTAAAATACTTGAGGAAAGTGTGTTAAAAGAGAACAAAGAAACCATGGGAAAACTACTTAAAGCTATAGAACGTTTGCCCATTAATATCAAACATACCTTTAAAGCCGAAGTTTTATACGGGTTTTTCACAGATAAAATCAAGCAAGAGGCTAAGGACAAAAATATTGACTTAATTATAATGGGGACAAAAGGGGCTAGTGGCTTAAAAGCTGTTTCTCTGGGAAGTAATACAGGTAATGTAATTACAAAGGTACCTTGTGCAGTTTTGGCCGTTCCGGAAGATGCAACATACCATAGACCAAAAGAAATTGGGTTTCCGACAGACTTTCAGTTCAATTATAATACCAAGATAATGGAAAACATAAAGGAATTAGTTATGCTGCATATGTCTTCCCTAAGGTTTATATATGTCTCTTCCAAAGGAAAGAATCTTTCCTTGCTTCAAACAAAAAATCGGGAATTTTTAAAGGGTTATTTTACAGATACCGAATACTCTTTTCATACCCTATCTGGGAAAAAATTGGACGAGGCAATCCAACATTTTGTTGAAAGTCGTGATTTGGATATGATTATAATGGTAGCAAAAAACCTAAATTTTTTAGAACGTATTCTGTTTAGACCTAAGGTGGAGAAAATAAGTTACCAAACTACAGTTCCCTTTTTAGTGCTGCATGAGTAACTTAATAGCGCTTTAAGATTTAATTCTTAAACTATGCCAAGCCCCACAATAAAAAAGAATTATTAGCCTTAAGTATGGCGAACTATAATAAGCTTATATATTTTATTGAATCATTTGACGAAACGAAGCGCAGCAAAGAATTTTCGGAAAGTTATTTAAATAGAACTAATACTGATGTCCTTACCCACCTACATCATTAGCATATTTTGATGCTGGACCGGTACGCGGTAGGAATCTCTGGGGGAAACCGGAAATGCCGTCAAAGGATATACATGGAAAACCGTTCCCGAGTTAAATCGCAGCATCTGGAAAAAATACAAAGACGCTGATTATACAGCTATAAAAAAAATGAACACGTCTTTCAATGCTATTCAAAACCTAATTGAAAAACACTCGGGTCAAGAAGTCTTTGAGAAAAAAAATACAAATGAACCGGTTCCACTTCATTGGGTGCCTATCTCATTTCTGCGACTTCGAGTCATTACCATTGGACCTGTAGGCTGACGAAAAAGCCTGAAAACGTAACTAGTTCCATAATAATCAAAGATGGGATTTCGCTACCTGTACAATAGCCTCCTTCTGCAAAACCCCTGACTGGCAACACAACTGTTTTCCATTCTTAAAAAGTAACATGGTGGGTACTCCCCTAACCTGATATTTTGAAGCTATAGATTGGTTTTTATCCACATCGATTTTAACAATTTTAATGGTTTCGCCTAATTCAGCTTTTACCTGTTTCAGAATCGGTGTCAACATCTAACAGGGGCCGCACCAGTCGGCATAAAAATCTACCAGAATTGGCGTTTCCGAATCGATAATTTTAGAGAAACTACTTTTCATCCGTTTGTTATTTTAATAACTCAAAAATAGGAACTCGCCGAACTGACCAATATCATGGGTTACGAATTACTTCTACACTAGTTTTACTATGTGTTAAAAATATATCCTGCTATGAAACGAATTCTTTTACCCACCGATTTTTCCGATAATTCCATTGAAGCAATTAAATATGCTTTGCTGGTGTATAAAGATATGACCTATACATTTTATTTGCTAAACACCTATACACCTGCTGTTTACAAAACCGAATATCTCATAGGCAGTCCGGGTCAAATTGGATTGGGTGATATCCTAAGGGAAAGTAGTATGACCCAATTGGAAGAATTAAAAAGCCGATTAGAAAATCTATTTAGAAACCCAAAGCATACGATTATAATTCATTCTGCCTTTAATACGTTACAGGGCGAAATAACCGAAACCGTTGAAGCTGAAAATATTGATTTAATTGTGATGGGAACCAAAGGAGCAACAGGAGCAAAAGAAATTTTGTTCGGAACCAATACAGTGCATGTTATAAAAAAAGCGAAATGCCCAGTACTGGTCATACCCCCAAAATTTGCGTATAAGGCACCTAAGGAAATTTTGTTTCCGGCGGACTACGAAGTTAAATACGAAAAGGAAATGTTGGCATCACTTTTAGGAATTGCCCAACAGCATAAAGCTAGAATTAACGTATTGCACGTGCACCAAGGCTATGACCTGAGCATTATACAAGAAAAAAACAAGGTTCAACTTGAAAAATTATTAGGATCAAGCGCACTATTCCATGAAGTACAAGATAACGGAATCATTGCCGCTGTTAATGATTTTCAGGTCAAAACAACCATCGCCCTTTTAGTCATGGTACAGAACAAACACACCTTTATGGAAAGGTTATTTATAGAACCCATTATCAAAAAAATTGGATTTCATGTTACGGTCCCTTTTATGGTTATTCCCCAATTATAAAATGTATTGCTATGAAATGATTAGTGCCGAAAAGTAGTCTCCAATCTGGGCGTAAATCTAAAAATTATAACTCGCCAATTAATAAAATCAACAAATGAAAAATATTCTCATAGCTACGGACTTTTCCAACAATGCGTACTGCGCGCTTTTCTATGCAGCAAAATTGTTGGAGTCAAAAAAATGTACCTTTTACTTGCTAAATACGTACTCTGAACTTACCTCGTTAAAAGATAAGCTATTGCCCGGTTTTGGTGGAAAAAAATTAATTAAACAACTAGAAACGGAGTCCAAGGAAAAACTTGAAAGTGTGTTTTATAAAATTGTATTGGATACCGAAAACCCCAATCATGTGTTTGAAAAAATATCTCAAAAAGGAGCATTAGTAACGCTTATCGAGCAAAAGTTAGAAGAACTAAACATAGATTTATTGGTCATGGGCAATAAAGGACTTACCGAAGCGGCCGATATCTTTTTTGGCAGTAATACGATACAGACCATAAGTAAAATGAATACATGTCCGGTTCTAGCTGTACCTGGTGAAATGAATTTCGTAGTACCAAACGAAATAGCCTTCGTTACCGATTTTAAAAAAGACTGCAACCGAAAATCCATAGCTCCTCTGTTGTATGTCGCTTCAATTACAAACGCTGCCATTAAGGTAATTCATATAAACGAAAAAAAGGTCTTAACTACTACGCAAGAGTCTAATAGAAAACTTTTGATGCAATGCCTGCAAGCCGTGGAACATACGTTTCATGTAGTTCATGAATTTGATGATAAGGCCAAGGTCATTGATGTTGTTCTAAAAAAACTAAAGATAGATATGTACGCCATGGTCAATTACAAACATAATCTATTTAAAAAGTTGACCCATGAACCAATTATCAAAGATGTGAGTATGTATTCCAATCTTCCTTTTTTAATACTTCCTTCACGTGACTGATTCTTATCATAGGAAATGAGCAAACCATAAAATATATTTATAACGGTAACCAAAAAAAAGTACATCATGGATAAAAGAATATTAATCCCTACAGATTTTTCTAAAAATGCCCTTACTGCGATTCGCTATGCGTTAGATTTATACGGGAAATTAAACTGCGAGTTCTATTTTTTACACGTTTTTAAGTTGGACAGTTATACTACCGACAGCCTTATTATTCCAGAACCAGGAAGTGTAGAATACGAATCTGCTAAGAGAGAATCTGAACAAAAATTCGAAAAACTATTGGATATGTTAGAACTGCACAGAGACAATCCTAAACATTCCTATCATACGATTTCCACTTTCAACGCGCTATCCGAAGCCTTGAAGCAAACAATCGCTAAAAAAGATATCCAATTGGTAGTTATGGGTACGCGAGGCGCTACCTCCAATCGCGAAATCATCTTTGGGGGCAATACTGTCAATGCCATGGAAAAAATCAGGGAATGTCCAGTACTGGCCATCCCTCCCCATACTCGCTTCACACCGCCTAAAGAAATAGTTTTTCCTACAGATTATAAGGCTATTTTTAAACGGAAAGAACTACGCTACCTTATTGAAATTACAAAGATGCACGGGACCGCTATCCGAGTACTGTACGTAAGCAAAAAGGACGATTTAACTGAGTTGCAGGAAAATAACAAAAATTTATTAAGCAATATACTGTCAGCTGCGGAACATAGCTTCCATACCCTGTCCGAAAAAGATGTATCAGATGGGATAACTTCATTTGTAGAAAGTAGGGAAAGCGACATGATTGCCTTTATCAATCATAAGCACTTTTTCTTCGGTAGCATTTTTTCCAAACCCTTGGTCAAGGAGATAGGCTACGAGGCCATTGTTCCCATATTGGCTTTACATTAATCAATACAATCTAAAAAGCATAAAGATGAAAAATATAGGTATTTGGTTGGATATGGAAAAAGCTCATGTCGTGCGATTAGAAGACGAAAAAATAGAATTTCAAACTATTCAGTCAGAATTAGATTTTTATAAACCCGCGGGCGGTTCAAGAACAAAATCAGCAAAATGGGGACCACAAGATGTAGTGCAAGACAGCAAATACTTAGAAAAAGAAAAGCACCAATTAAAAAGATATTTTGCACGTTTGGCCAATACCATTGGTGACGCTGATGCTATTGCCCTTTTTGGCCCTTCCGATACGAATGAAAAGTTCAGTAAAGAATTGCTGAACAATTATAAGTCCTTGGCGGATAAAATAAAAAAGGTGACTAAAACCGATAGCATGACCGATAACCAAATAAAAGCATTGGTCAAAGATTATTATAAGCATAAAGGTTAAATGATATATTATTCAAATTAAAGGTCCATAAAACAGTGCTTATGTGGTGGTCTTACTGATAAATAATTATGGAGGAACTATTGAATATTTTTGACAAGCCCATCATTATAAAAATCGTAAAACTTATACTTTGGGTGTTATGTATCGTCTTCGTCATACGTTTTTTACGCAAGCTCTTAAAACGTAGAATAAATGATATTGCGATTCGCTATAAGGCTCAAAAAGGGGTAGAAGTTTTTGGTTATGTGCTTATAGGGCTACTTATTCTAATGTCGTTTACTGTTAAAAACCTTGAGAACTATACCATAATCATTGGCCTTTTTACTGCAGGAATCACATTTACCTTACAAGAGTTGATCCTAAGTATAGCTGGTTCTTTTTACATTTTTTTTGTACCTGTTTACAAACCAGGAGACCGGATAGAACTAAATGGCATTAAAGGAGATGTAATAGATATTGATTGCATATACACTACCCTAATGGAAATGGGTGAATGGGTGAGCAGCGATAATTATTCAGGTAGAATTGTCAAAATAAGTAATGCCTTTGTCTTTAAAGGACCAATAAAAAATTACTCTATGGATTTTCCTTTCGTTTGGGACGAGTTGAATATTCTGGTTACTTACGGTTCGGATGTTGAAATGGCAAAGAAAATTATACTAAATACAGCATCGGAATTACTTTCAGAATACACTAAAAACTCCTTAACAAAATGGAAAGAGATGGTAGCACGTTATTATATTGAAAAAGCAACACTAGAACCTACACTAGCTTTGAGCCTTACCGATAATTGGATTGTGCTGAACCTAAGGTACATCACCGATTATAAATTAAGAAGAGCCACAAAACATCAATTGTTTCATCACATAGAACAAGCTATTTCAAAAACAAATAGCAGTGTTACTTTGGCCTCTGCTACATTGCAATTACTAAAAATACCGGAACTGGAGGTTAATATAAAAAAGTAATATGGACGCAGAAACAGAAATCGATATCATTAAATCTTCAGGTAAAAAAGTCAGGTTTTCTTTAGATAAACTCCGAAATTCATTAAAGCACAGCGGAGCGGACCATAACTTGGTAGAAGCAATTGTTGACAAAGTACGAAATGAACTTTACGAAGGTATTTCTACCAATGAAATCTACAATAGAGCGTATGCTTTACTTAAAAAAAAGAAATCGGCCTTTGCGTCCAAATACAAACTAAAAAAGGCGATTTACGAATTAGGGCCTACCGGTTTTCCCTTTGAACGTTTTATAAGTGCCATATTAGAATATTCTGGTTTTTCTACCAAAGTAGGCATAATTATGGACGGTATCTGTGTGACACACGAAATAGATGTTGTCGCCGAAAAAAATGGGAATATCACTATTGTCGAATGTAAATTTCACGGCGAGGAAGGGCGCAACTGTAACGTAAAAGTGCCACTTTATATACATTCCCGTTATAACGATGTTAAGTCGCACTGGGATAAAAAAAAGGACGAAACCAAAACCTTGGATGAAGGTTGGGTTGTTACCAATACACGTTTTACGGAACATGCCATACGATATGGAAAATGCTCCGGATTGTACCTTTTGAGCTGGGATTACCCTTTAAACGATGGCCTAAAGGAACGGATAGATAGATTGGCACTTTACCCTATCACCGTTTCTACATTATTAACGAATAGAGAAAAACAGTTTTTATTAAGCAGGGATGTGGTCCTTTGTAGACACCTCTGGAAGGATAAATTCTTTTTAGATTACTTAGGAATCTCAAAAGCAAGAAAAGAGAGAATCCTTCAAGAAATAAAACAACTCTGTAATCAATAAGCTATGAAAACTGTCAAAGTTAATTTTTTGGGTGCCTCGGGCACCGTAACAGGTTCTAAATTTTATCTAGAAACACCTGAATTGAATCTTATGATAGATTGTGGCATGTTTCAAGGCTTAAAAGAACTTCGAAAATTGAATTGGGAACCTTTACCTATTGATGTTTCGAAAATAGATTTTGTACTCCTCACGCATGGGCATTTAGACCATACAGGATATCTGCCACGTGTAGTTAAGGAAGGTTTTAAGGGAGAAATCATTGGAACGGCCCCTACCCTAGCCATTACCAAAATCATTCTTTTAGATAGCGCCAAAATACACGAAGAAGATGCTGAAAGGGCAAATAAAGAAGGCTATAGCAAACACAAACCGGCCTTACCGTTTTATACGCTTAAAGAGGCTGAAAAGGCTATCGATTTATTCAAATTAGCTGAAAAGGATGAATGGATTTTACTGTCCGAACACATACGGTTTAAATTCAAGTATAATGGCCATATCATCGGTGCAACCTTTATTGAACTGGAGATTTTT